>JAAZBU010000020.1 GCA_012513645.1 Clostridiales bacterium
ATCAATTGATTGATCGTGGGCATGGAAGCACCTCCTGATAATTGATCGGACCTTGTGTAAGCAAGCGTCCTCCTATAACATCCCCGCAACCCATGGGGATATATAGTCCTGATGAAATACGGCCATCCACGGCCGTTGGGATTCCAAGCTGCCCGCAGGGCAGGCAACCATAGCATGATATCATACCTTTATGCCTTATGTCAACGATTATCGCCTTGTAAATCAAGGGTTTTCGTAAAGGCTGTGCAAAATTTGCGCGAACGGACAAAAGCGGAACGGATAGGACATGGTGTTGGCCAAAGTCGTTCATCGAAACAATAGAGTGCAAATTCGGCATTAGGAATTCGGAATTCGGAATGAATGATTTTGCTGAACACGTGCAGTGCTTGACCTCTTTATTCCGAATTTCGCATTCCGAATTCCGAATTGATTTTCTACTGCGCATTCACCATCGCCTGCGTCAGGCGGGCCATGGCGGCGGGCAGGTTGGGCGAGTTGGGGTCGGCGTTCAGCTGGGCGTTGAGGTCGTTGACGGCATTGAGCAGCTCCATATAGTAGGGGTGATCGGGCGTCAGGCCGGCCAGCTGCTGGGAGGCCGCCGTCATCAGCGTGATGGCATCCGCCGCCAGCGATTGACTGCTGCCCGGGTAGGCGCCCGCATTGGGATCAACCGGCTGGGCATAGGGATCCTGCGGCTGCGCGTAGGGATCCGGCCCATAGGCGTCGTAGGGCGTCAGGTGTATGTTGCAGGTGGTCTGCCCCGCGCCGCCCAGCAGCGCAGCGCCCAGGAAGTCGGTCAACACCGATTGATACTGCGTGCCCACAAAGGCGGCCAGCGGGTGGCCCTGGGGCAGCATCACCGCGCCGCGCTGGGTCAGCAGCTCGGGCGGGCAGTAGGGACCGGCCGGCATGTGGGAGACCGAGCACAGGGTGGCCACCTGGTGCATCTGGCAGGGCACAGTGGGCACCGTGCCCTGGGCCCACCAGTCGGTCACCACGCCGTAGCCCATGGCATCCTGCCGGCAGGCGTCGGTGGCCAACTGGCCGCTTACCAGGCAGGTGGTGGCCCGGGTCAGGCCGTACTGGCCGGCATCGCCGTCCAAAATGTTGCGGTCGTTTAAGCCCTTTTGCTTGTGCAGAGGCTCCATAAAGGCCTTCCACAGCCTGGCCGCGCTGTTGCCGCCGGTGGTGCGGGAGCTGAGGGGCTTGTAGTTGTCGTGGCCGATCCACACCGCGGCGCTGTACCACCCGGTCATGCCGGTGAAGAACACGCCGCGCTGCTCGGAGTTGGTGCCCGTCTTGCCGGCCACGGTCTGCCCTGCTATCTTGGCGGCGGTGGCGGTGCCGCTGCGCACAGCCTCCTTCATCATGTCCACCGTCAGCCAGGCTGTGGAGGGCTTGAAGACTTGCCGCCGGTCCTGGCGGGCATGGGCATCGTAGATCACCTTGCCCGTGCTGTCGGCAATGCCCAAAAAGCTGATGGGCTGCTGGTAGATGCCGCCGTTGCCCAATACGCCAAAGGCGGTGGCCATCTCCACCGGCGTGATGCCGGACGAGCCCAGCGCCAGGCCGAAGGGGGTGAGGTTGATATGCTCCTTGTCCACGCCAAGGCGCAGCAGGAAGTCGCCCGAGCGCTCCACGCCCACATAGGCCATCAGCGCCTGGGCGGTGGCCGTATTGTCGCTCTTGACCAAGGCGGTGCGCAGAGTTTCGGGGCCACGGTAGCTGGAGCCGCCGTAGTTCTTGGGCCAGGTATCCTTGCCGTCAGCGCCGCGCCAGCCGGCGATGGGCAGCGGCATGTTGTACACCACCGAGGCCGCCCCCGCCCCCACCTCAATGGCCGGGGCAAAGACCGAGATGGGCTTGATGGCCGAGCCCACCGGCATGTTCATATCGGTGGCCCGGTTGAGCGTCTTTCGCTGGGTAGGCGGCGTGCGGCTGCCCACAATGGCCTTCAGCTCGCCCGTGCGGTAGTCAATCACCGCGGCCGCCGCCTGGGGCTGCTCGATCTCGTCGTAGGTGCCATCGCTGTTGCGGGCGCGGTAAATCTTATCCCCCGGGTCGCGCAGGGCAGGGTAATCCTTGTAGTTGTAGAGGGTATCCTCCACCTGCTTTTGTATGTCCGTATCCAGCGCCAGGTACACCTTGTACCCGCCGGTGCGCAGCTCGCGCTCCATGGCGGCGCGGTTTTGCGCCGTGTTCTCAAGGTTATTGAGGCGCAGCAGCGCCTGAATCACATCCTTGACGGCGTACTCCACATAGTGCACGTAGGGGTACAGCTCGCGGGTCTCGGGGGATTCGCGCAGCACATTGGCCGTGGCCTCGTCCAGCGCCTCCATGTACTGGGCGTGGGTGATGAACTGATTTTCGTACATCATGCGCAGCACGTAGTTGGTGCGGTTGCGGGTGGTGGCCACATAGTCTGTGGTAGGCGAGGTGCGCAGGTAGAGGTTGCGGCGGATGTTGTAATGGTAGGGGTTGGTGGTCATGCCGGCCAGCATGGCGCATTCGCGCAGCGTGAGCTGGTACAGCTCCTTGCCAAAGTACCCCTTGGCGGCCACCTGCACGCCGTAGTAGTTCTCCCCCAGGTAGATGGTATTGAGGTATGCCTCCAGGATCTCTTCCTTGGTGTTTCTGGCCTCCAGCTGCATGGCCAGGTAGGCCTCCTGAATCTTGCGCTTATAGCTCATCTCGTCGGTGAGCACGGTGTTTTTGATCAGCTGCTGGGTGATGGTGGAGCCGCCCTGCTGGGAGCCGGAGAGGAAGTTGGTGACAAAGGCGCCCACGATGCGCTTGACATCGACGCCGCTGTGGCTGAAGAACCGCGCGTCCTCCACCGCCACAAAGGCATAGCGCAGCCGCTCGGGCATGGCCTGGATGGACACCATGATGCGGTTTTCGGTGCCCTTGTAGTCGGTGATCAGGTTGCCCTTGGCATCATAAAAGAAGGAGGTCTGCGCCTGGTCGTCGATCTTTTCGATGTCCAGCATGGGCGCGGTCTCCACATAGGCTTTGGCAATGCCCACCACGGCACCCAGGCCGGCCAGGCCGGCGATCAGCACCAGCAGCAGCGACATGCGGAAGGTATTCACCAGCACGCTCAGGGCAAAGCTGGGCTTGCGGGTGCGCTTTTTAAACAGGCTGCGCCTGGGCGGCGCTTCTGTCCTGCCGTATGCGTCCGGTTCCTGCCAGGTCTGGCGACGGTCCTTGCTCATCCATGTCCTCCGCGGGTGATTTCGGGTGCATTATACCATATTCATCCCGCCCCTTGCACCGCGCCGACGGCCCGCAGGCATCTTTTTTCAAGAAAATGTTACAGTTGTGACGCATAAATGTAATAAACAACGCTTATTTGCTTGACAGGTATAAGAATATCCCTTAGAATGCACAGTATGATTCAGGGGATATCGTCCAAAGCGCAGCGCGCGCCGGAAGGGGGGACGGGCTTGAACACTGCCCATATCCACATACGAAAGATGATGCTTTTCGTTTCGGTCACCGTGCTGGTGCTTCTTCTTGCTGTGGGGGCCTTTGCCCTGACAGATGCAAGCAGCATCCAGTTTGACCTGAGCGTAGAGCCCAATACACTCAAGGCACCCGGGCCGGTCACGGTGAAGGCCAGCGTGACCAACAACGGCACAGAGGACATCACCGTGCCCATGACGCTGTACGACGCGGACGACAAGCTTGTCACCGCGGCGTTTGACGGCGGCGCCCTCAACCTGCTCAAGGCCGGCGAGACCCGCACCTGGGAGGGCCAGTGGACCGTCAGCCAGAAGCATCTGGACGCCGGCAAGGTGTCCTTCTACCTGCGGCTCAATACCACCGATGCCACCGGCGCCATCGCTCAGGTAAGCATCTCGGCCTCCTCGCCCATCGTCTTTGAGGGCGAAAAGGTGGAGCTGCAGGTCACCCGCACCATTACCCCCGAGGTCGTGCGCCCCGGCAGCACCGTAACGGTAACCTACGAGCTGACCAACAACGGCACGGTCAAGCTCAACAACATCGCGGTGCGGGAAAACAACCTCATCTCCCGCACGGCCAAAACGGTAGGCTCGCTGGAGCCCGGCAGCAGCACCACCACCACCTTTGAAAAGAAGATCGCCAACGCCGGGGTGGAAAGCTCCGCCGTGATTACCTACCAGCGCGAGGGCGCCAAGACGCAGCTGCGCCAGACGGTGGACACCGCCTCGGTGCCGCTGGCCAAGCCCGGCTTCTCGGCAGAGCTTGTATCCGACAACACCGAGGTGACCATCGGCGAAAAGGTCAAGCTGACGCTCACGCTCAAAAATGCCGGCAACATCAGCTACACCGACATCAAGGTCACCGACCCCAAGCTGGGCGAGGTGTTTACAGGCCTCAGCCTGCCCGCCGGGCAGACGGTGGTGCAGAGCAAAGAAATCACCATGATGGTGCCCACCAGCTTCAAGTTCAGCGTGGCCCTGCAGGATAACACCGGCGTCACCCAGACCGAGACCACCAACGAGGTCAAGGTCTCCGCCTACCAGGAGGGGCAGCGCATGCGCCTCAACGTGCAGCTCAGCGCCGACCGCGAGGACGTGGGCGAGCTGCCCGGCCTGGTGCGCTTCACCGTGGTCATCACCAACGACAGCAACACCGTGGCCACCCCGGTCAACCTCTACTACGGCGATGTACGCATCGCCTCCATCGAAAAGCTGGAGCCCGGGCAGAGCAACACCATCACGCGGGAGTTCAACATCTCCCAGGCCGGGCGCTTCCGCTTCTCTGTGCGCACGGTGGACGCCCTTAACAACACGGTATCGTTTGATTCCAACGAACTGAGCATCGGCTTTGTGCCGCCCACACCCGCCCCCACCAAGGAGGTTGTGCCCACGGTGCCCCCGGTGGTCACCTACAGCCCCATCCCGGTGGGCAGCGTGGACGGCACCATGGAAAAAGGCCGCGATGCCATGTTCATTCTGGTATGGGCGCTGGGCATCCTGTTTGCGGGCAGCCTGGTGCTGTTCCTGGCCAGCTCGCTGATGCGGGCGCGGGCGCGGGCCCAATCCCAGGCGGCGTACGACCACCTGGAGGTGGCCCCCAAGCGCGACTTTGCCGACCCGGCCACCTACCAAAGCGCCGACGAAACGCCGGACACCCCGGCTGCGCCCCCGGCGGAGGAAAGCGCCCCGGCCATTCCCCCGCTGAGCGAGGAAGAGTTGCCCCACCACAAGTACCTCAAGGAGGATGCGCCCCCGGCCGAGGATGTACCCGAACAGGATACAGCAGAGCCCCTGCCCCAGGACGCGCCGGACCCGGAGGCGACCCTGAATCCCAACCAGCCCGATGACGAGGGCGGCTACCAGCTGGTGCGGGGAGAGGATGAGGCAGCCCCCAACGGCGAGCGCCGCAGCCGCCGCGCCGCCAAGCATCACCCCCTGCCGGAGGACGACGAGTAACCATCCATTATCATCCGCCAAGGCCCCGCCTCACCGTGGGGCCTTGCCATTCCCCCGCAACACGAAGGGAGAACGCCATGAAATCAATCACCCGTACTATGCTGATCCTGCTGGCCTTGCTGCTGATGCTGCCGCAGGGGGCCGCCCTGGCCGAACAAAAGCCCGTCATCACCACCAAGGCGTTGGTGGCCGGCATGAGCGGCGTATTTTACGGCAACCGCATTCTGGCCGAGGGCGAACGCCCCATGCTGTTTGCCATCATCAGCGGCGACTTTCCCAAGGGGCTGACCCTGGGCGAGCAGACGGGCATCCTGACGGGCAAGCCGGCCTACCCCGGCAGCTATGCCTTCCGCGTGCGGGTAACCAACCCGGCCGGCAGCAGCTATGCCGACTACCGCCTCAACATCGCCCCCTACGACGAGAGCCAGATGGCCCAGGGCGGTGAGGATGAGGCCGTGATCGGCGCGATGGAGGACAGCCTCAGCGGCGTGGCCAACGCCGTCAACGGCGGCCGCCTTACCATGCAGGAGGATGTGGCCTACTTTGTGGACACCCGGGGCTACCTGTACAGCCTGGAAGCCCCCTTCAGCAAGAAGGCCAAGAAGATGTTTGAGCCGCGCAAGTACGCCCACATCGACAGCCTGCCCAACATGCTGTACTACTACCAGCAGTACCTGGACAACGAGGCCAGCGTCCAGCAGGGCAAAAATGTGTTTGTCACCCGCATCGTCAAGGACCCCATCGTGGGCAAGGGGCGGGACACTTTGGTTGACCTGCGGCTGGACTACTGCCACAGCCTGTCGGTCACCCAGGAGCAGCTGCTGTTCATCGGCTACGAGGGCGTGATGGTGCGGGCCCCTCTGGGCGGCCGCAAGGCCATCGACATGCGCACCTACCACGACGGCGAGGAGATCACGGCCGACCTGGCCTTCCCCTTCAACGGCAAGGCCTACTTCCGCCAGGAGAAGACGGGGTGGATCTACAGCGCCTGGCTGGACGGCGAGCTGGCCATGCCCCTGGTGCAGGAAAAGGCGCTGTGCTACACCTTGGCCAACCTGAACGGCGAGACGCGCCTGGTATACGCCGACAGCAAAAAGCAGCTGCACAGCGTCGGCCTGGAGGGGGAAGACCCCCAGGTGCTGGACGGCATGGCCGCCACCGCGCTCAACGCCAATGAGGACTACCTGTTCTTCGCCGACGCGGCCAACAAAAACCGCCTGAGCATGGTGTCCTGGGACCGGCCGGACGAAATCGTGCAGCTGACCGACTTCGCCGTGGACCAGATCTACGCCTTTGAAAACTACGTTGCCTGCCGCAAAAAGGGCGGGCAGGACCTGTACATCATGGCCCTGGGCAGCGAGGACGCGCCCGTCAAGATCAAGAAATAAGGAGTACTTCCCAATGAGCGCATCCAAGGTATACTTCACCGATTTTCGCGTGCGGGGCGATGAGGACATGCTGCGCAAGCTCAAGCGCCTGTGCAAGGCCGCGGGCATTGAGCAGATCGACTTTGAGGACAAGTTCACCGCCATCAAGATGCACTTTGGCGAGCCGGGCAATTTGGCCTTTTTGCGGCCCAACTATGCCCGCGTGCTGGTGGACTATGTGAAGGAGCTGGGCGGCCGTCCCTTCCTGACGGACGCCAACACGCTGTATACGGGCAAGCGGCGCAACGCGCTGGACCACTTGGACAGCGCCTACCTCAACGGCTTCAGCCCCATGACCACCGACTGCCATGTGCTGATCGCCGACGGCCTCAAGGGCACCGACGAGGTGCATGTGGCGGTGGACGGCGACTATGTGCGCCGCGCCAAGATCGGCCGCGCGGTGATGGACGCGGATGTGTTCATCTCCCTCACCCACTTCAAGGGGCATGAGGCCACGGGCTTTGGCGGCACGCTCAAAAACATCGGCATGGGCTGCGGCTCCTGGGCCGGCAAGAAGGAGATGCACTCCTCTGAAAAGCCGGCGGTGGACCGCGAGCTGTGCACCGGGTGCGAAGCCTGCCTGCAAAACTGCGCCCACGATGCCGTGCGCATCATCGAGGGGCATGCCAACATTGCCACCGACGCGTGCACCGGCTGCGGCCGCTGCATCAGCGTGTGCCCGGTGGGCGCCATCAGCCCCATGGATGACCAGGCGCTGGAGATTCTGGTGTGCAAGATTGCCGAGTATACCAAGGCTGTGGTGCAAGACAGGCCGCACTTCCATGTATCGCTTATCATGGATGTATCGCCCTTTTGCGACTGCTATGCCGCCAGCGACGCCCCCATCGTGGCCGATGTGGGCATGCTGGCCAGCTTCGACCCGGTGGCGCTGGATCAGGCCTGCGCCGATCTGGTCAACCGGCAGCCCGTGCTGCCCGGCAGCATGCTGGCAGAGGCAGGCGAGCCCCAGGGCGACCACTTCAACCACCTGCACAGCGGGACAGACTGGGCCCACGGCCTGCGCCACGCCGAAAAGATCGGCTTGGGCAGCCGCAGCTACGAGCTGGTCACCCTCAAGTGAAAAGGCTGCTGACCGCGCTGGCCATTGCTCTGCTATTGTCCGCCGGCGCCCACGCGGCACTGGCCGACGTGGTCATCAGCGAGCTGATGGCAAAAAACGGCATCTGGCAGCAGGGCCACGCCTGGAACTGGGTGGAACTGTACAACAGCGGTGCGGACACCGCGGACCTGTCCGGCTGGGGGCTATCCGATGAATCGGATGCCCCCTTTTTGTTTGCCTTTGCCCAGGGCACACGGCTCAAGCCGGGCGCTGCGCTGGTGGTGCACTGCGTGGGCGATGCCCCGGGCAGCACGCCAGGCAAGGGCCATTTCGCCCCCTTCAAGCTGAGCGGAGACGGTGAAACCCTGCTGCTCACCCGGCCGGACGGCACGCAGGCGCAAGCCCTCACCTTTCCCGCGCAGTTTGGCAACATCAGCTGGGGGCTGGCCGATGGGGCGTATCGCTACCTGGGCCAGGCCTCCCCCGGCAGCCCCAACCGAGCCCAGGGGTATGACAGCCAGCTGGCCGCCCCCGCGCTCTCCCCCGCGGGCTTTTTCAGCGGCAGCGCCGAGGTCGCCATGCAGGCAGCGCCCGGCACGGTCATCCGCTATACGCTGGACGGCAGCCAGCCCACTGAGCGCGCCCAAGCCTATCAGAAGCCCCTGCGCGTCAGCAAAACCACCGTGGTGCGCGCCCGCGCGTTTATGCAGGGGGTGTTGCCCTCCCCCGATGCCGCCGCCACCTACTTCATCGACGATGCGCCGGTAAGCGCCGTGGTCTCGCTGATTGGGGACAAAAAGTACCTGTTCGACGCCAAGACCGGCGCGCTGGTCAAGGGCACGGGCGCCACGCCCAACTACGACAAGGAGCTGGAGTACCCCATCCACATCGAGTACTTTGACGAGCAGGGTGCCAGGCTGATTGCCCAGACGGGCAGCTTCACCGCCAGCGGCCACTCGGCCCGGGTGAACGCGCAAAAGTCCATCGCCCTCTATGCCCGCAGCGCCTATGGGCCGGAACGCTTTGCCTTCAACCCCTTCCCCAACCGCTCCTACCCCAGCTACAAGTCGCTGCTGCTGCGCAGCGCCAACTCGGACGCCCACTCCACCCGCCTGCGCGACCCGGTGCTCTCCTCCAGCGCGGCGGGCCTGGGCCTGCTGTATCAGGACGCGCGCCCCATTGTGGTCTACATCAACGGCGAATACTGGGGCCACTACAACCTGCGCGAGAAGATCAACAAGTATTTCGTCGCCCAGTGGGAGGGCGTGACCAAGGAGTCTGAGATCGACCGCATCGACATCCTGGCCCGCACAGGCACGGACGACTATGTGCAAAACGGCTCCAACGAGGATTGGCTGGCGCTGATGGACTTCTGCCGCAGCCACGACCTCAATGTGCCCGAAAACCTGCAATATGTGCAGGAGCGGCTGGACATCGACAACTTCTTCCGCCACAGCATCTTTGAGATGATCATCGGCAACAAGGACATGACCAATGTGCGCATGTACCGCGTGCCCGGCGGCAAGTGGAAGTACCTGCTGTTTGACGTGGAGGCCGGCTTCCTCAGCCTGGATGAGGAGCCTATCAGCTGGTACATCAAGCCCCGGAACGCCAAGCGCGCCCGCTTCCAGCATGTGCACCTGTCGGCGCTGCTGGAGGTGCCGCAGATGCGCTCGCGGTTTTTGCAGCTGTTTGGCGAGATGCTGGAGAGCAACTTCCTCTGGCCGGATGTGGAAAGCCGCTTTCTGGCCTGGGAGAGTGCGCTGGAGCCCCTGCTGCCCCGGCACTTCAAACGCTGGAAGGGGCTGAATGCGGAAAAGTGGCGCGTCAATGTAAATGCCGTGAAATACTATGCGCGCGTGCGGCCGCTGAAGGTGATCGGCCTGATCTGCCAGCGCATGAAGGTCAGCCCGCAGGAGCGGGCGCAGTACTTCGGCCAGGCGGAGCAGAGGCTGGAAACCCTCAACCGCAGGCAGCCATAGGCTTATAACAGATATAAATGATGCCGGAAGGAAATCTCCTTCCGGCATATTTGGCGCATCATACTTTCTGCGCAGGCTCGGGCATCAGGCAGGCGATGTCGTACTTGTGCAGGTACTCCTCGTACATGCTGTGAAACTGCGGGCCAGCTTCGCCGCTGCGCAGTTTTTTTATGTAGGCGTGGGCATCGATGGTGCCCGTCCGCTCAATCTCGATGATGGAGGCGGCGATGTTGGAGCAGTGGTCGGCCGTACGCTCCAGGTTGGTGAGCAGATCGCTGAGCACAAAGCCCAGCTCGATGGTGCACAGGCCGTTGCGTAGGCGCTCCACGTGGTTGAGCTTGATGTTGGCGCGCAGCAGGTCCACCACCTCCTCCAGCGGCTCGACCCGCTCGGCAGCCGCCAGGTCGTTGTCCACAAAGGCCTTGACGGCCAGCGACAGGATCTCACGCACGGCGGCGCGCATCACCCTGGATTCCTCCTGCCCGGCCGGGGAGAACTGGATGTCCTTCTCGTGCAGCTCCCGTGCTACCTCGGTGATGTTGACGGCATGGTCGCTGATGCGCTCAAAGTCGCCGATGAGGTGCAGCAGCTTTGATATCTCCTGGCTGTCTCGCTCGGGCAGGCTCATGGCGCCGATCTTGACCAGGTAGCTGCCCAGCTCGTCCTCGTACTGGTCCACCTTGACCTCGGCATCGCGCACCTGGTCAAACCCCTTTTCGTCAAAGCGGTCGAGCAGCTCATCAGCCTTGAGGTAGGCCACCTCAATCTCGCCCGCCATCTGCGCGGTCAGCCTGCGGCTTTGCTCCAGCGCGATGGCCGGGGTGTTGAGCAGGCGCTCATCCAGCAGCACATGGCGCTCGCCCTTGCGGTCGTCCGGGATGGCCCGGATGGCCAGCTTCTCAAGCCACCCGATGAAGGGGTACAGCATCACGGTGGTCATCATGTTAAACAGTGTGTGGATGGCCGCGATGTAGAAGGCGTTGATGGGCAGGTTGATAAAGCTGAAGCGCAGCACGGCGTTGAGCGCGTAAAACAGCACCAGGAAAATCACTGTCCCGATGAGGTTAAAAAACAGATGCGCCGCCGCCACGCGCTTGGCATTGCGGTTGGCCCCGATGGCCGACAGAATGGCCGTGATACAGGTGCCGATGTTCTGCCCCATGATGATGGGGATGGCCGCGCCAAAGCTCAGGCTGCCCGTGTGGGCGATGGCCTGCAATATGCCCACCGAAGCGGAGGAACTTTGGATGATGGCGGTCACCACCGCGCCCACCAGCACGCCAAACAGCGGGTTGGAGAATAGCATCAGCAGGTTGACGAACGCCGGCTGCTGGGACAGGCCGCTCACCGAGTCGCTCATCGCTTCCATGCCGTACATCAGCACCGCAAAGCCCAGCAGGATGCCCGCCGTATCGCGGTGCCGCTTGGAGGCCAGCAGCAAAATGATGCCGATGAAGGCCAGAATGGGCGAGAAGGTGGAGGGCTTGAGCAGCGTCATCCAGAAGTTGTCGCTCTGGATGCCGGTCAGCGACAGGATCCACGCGGTGACGGTGGTGCCGATGTTGGCCCCCATGATGACGCTGATGGCCTGGCGCAGCTGCATGATGCCGGAGTTGACAAAGCCCACCACCATCACCGTGGTGGCAGAGGAGCTCTGTATGATGGCCGTCACGCCGGCCCCCAGCAGCACCGCCTTGAGCGGGTGGCTGGTCAGCTGCTCCAAAATGGGCTTCAGGCGCCTGCCCGCGCGCTTCTCCAGGGCATCGCCCATGATGCTCATGCCAAAAAGAAAGAGCGCCAAACCGCCCATCAATTGGAAAATATCGTAGATGCTCAAGGCCGCCTCCCGTTGTCGCCTGCCAGGCAAAATCGGTCCGCGGCCAGTGTAGCGGTTTGTAAATTGTATGTCAATTCCGTGTGAAGATTTCGGGGAGATGCAGCAGCCTGCGCACCGGCTGCCTGCCCGCCAGCGGCATACGGATGACAAAGTGCGCGCCGCCCTCATTGTAGGCGTTGATCTGCCCGCCGTGCAGCGCGATCAGCTCGCGCACCAGCGACAGGCCGATGCCGTTTTGCCCGCCGCTGCCGCGGTAGTAGCGCTCAAACACCTGGGACAGCTCCCGGAGCGGGATGCCCGCGCCGTCATCGCTGATGTGGATGCGCGCCTCCCGGCGCCCCTGGCGCAGCGCCAGGGTGACGCGCCCGGCGGCGTAGCGCAGGGCATTGTCCAGCAGGTTTTGCAGCGCGCGCAGCAGCGCCGGCTCGTCCACCGGCAGCACCACCGCCTCGGGCGGCAGGTCCAGGCAGACCTCCTTGCTTTGGTCTGCAGCCCGGCGCTTGAGCTGCATGGCGGCTGTCTGCAATACCTCACGCAGGTCGCGCCGCTCGGGGACCAGCTTGCGCTGCCCGGCGTCCAGCCGGGAGAGCATCAATATCTCCTCCACCAGCGCCGTCATGCGCTCGCCCTGCTGGGCGATGGTCTGCCCGCCCTCCTGCACGTCGATCACCCCGGCGCGAATGCCATCGGCATACCCCTGGATGACGGTCAGCGGGGTCTTGAGGTCGTGGGAGGCATTTTCGAAGAACTTCTTCAGCTTGCCCTGGGCATCGTCCACCATGCGGCCGGCATGCATGCCGGCCAACACCGCCAGCACCATGGCAAACACAAGCGCGGCGGCAAACACCCTGTGCAGCGTGAGCATCAGCGTGCCCACGCTGGCGGTATCCACATAGGCCAACGTGATGGTGCCCCGCGCCGACACGATGGGCAGCTGCCGGAGGAAAAAGTCGCCGCCCGCGGCTGATACCCGCATGATATCGCCCACGAGCATCTGCGCCCGGTTCTGCCGGTAGTAGGACAGCAGCGCGAAGGCCCTGTCGTGCCCCAGGGCATCGTCCTTGTCCACCAGGCTGCCCCGGTGATCGGCCAGCAACAGCCGCGCCTCAAATACCGTGCGCCCCTGGCTGCCATCCCCCGCGCGGGAGGCCTGGCGCAGCGTCTGGTTGGCCTGGCTGACGATGTACTCGTTGAGGTAGTAGCGCACCCCCAGCCCCAGCGCGCCCAGTGCCACAAACAGCGATACAAACAGGGGCACCAGCAGCCTGCGCCGCAGGGTGTTCATGCGGTCTGCCCGCCATCCATGCGGTAGCCAAAGCCCCAGATGGTTTCAATCTGCACCCCGCTGCCTGCCCTTTGCAGCTTGGCCCGCACGCGGCGCACGGTTTCATCGGTCACCCGGGTCTCCACCTCGGTTTCATAGCCCCATATCTCGCGCAGCAGCTCCTCGCGCGATACCGCCCGGCCGTTGCGCCGCATGAGGTAGAGCAGCAGGTTCTGCTACGTCATGGTCAGCTTGAGGTCCACCCCCTTGCAGCGGGTCAGGCGCGGGCCGCTTTCATACAGCAGGTCGCCGCAGGCCAGGTCCCCCGCCTGGTCGGCCAGGCGCAGCGCCTCCTGCTCCAGGCTGACACGCCGCAGCAGCGCCTTCACGTGCACCAGCAGCAGCGCCGGGCGGAAGGGCTTGATCAGGTAGTCGTCGCTGCCCAGCGTCAGGCCGCGGATGATGTCCTCCTCCTCGCCCTTGGCCGTCAGCATCATGATGGGCACCTTGGACACCCGCCGCAGCGCCTGGGCAATGGTCAGGCCATCGGAGCCGGGCATCATGATGTCCAAAATCGCCAGGTCGCACGGCCTTTGCAAAAAGGCTGCCAACAGCGCGTCCCCCGTTTCAAAGGTGACGGTGTCGTAGCCCTCGCTTTGCAAAAATACCTCGAGCAGCCGGCGGATGCCGGCCTCGTCATCGGCGGCGTAGATCAGCATGTTATCCTCCTGACAAGCGTGCACGGGCACGGCGGGATGCCCCGCCATGCCCGTGTTTTTCTACATTCAGTTTTCGGGTTCTTCCGCTTCCATCCGGCTGTAGATCTCGTTGAGTTGCTGCTCAATGCTGCGCAGCTCATCGCGCTCGGCCTGGGTCAGTCGGGTGAGGCCGGCGTAGTAGCGGTCGCTCTCCGCCTGGTTGATCTTGTCAATCAGGTCGCCGATGGCGGCATATTCCTCGGCTATCTTGGCATACAGCGCATCGGCCTGCTGCTGAATGGCCTCCTGCCCCTTTTCATCGGCCGCGGCCCAGCCCTCGTACAGCTTTTCCATCTGGCCGTTGAGCGCCTGCACCTTCTCATCGCTGGCCAGGTAGCGTGCCATCTCCTCGTCCGTGAGGCCCATGTCCTTCAGGTGGGCCATGATGCGGGCCAGCTCCAGCTTATCTACCTGGGGCTGCACCTGCGCCCACAGCGCGTCCAGCCGCTCGTTGATATCGGCCACGCTGTCCAGGAATGCCTGGTCGCCCGCGGGCTCATCCTTTTCTTCCCACTGGCCCTCCAGCTGCTCGTACTCATCCATGATCTGGTTGATCTGGGCGTATACCTGGTTAAACTGCTCCTCCTCCTGCGGGGTGAGCGCGCCCAACGCCTTGATGCGCTGGGGGGAGTAATAGTCGTCCTCCGCCGGAGAATCATCGGCCTGGTCGGCGGGGTATGCCTTGTCCAGCAGCTCGCTCTGGCGAGCGGTCAGCCGGGTGAGCAGCGCCTCCGTCTTGTCCTGGGGAGCCTGCTCCGCCACAGCCAGGCAGCCAACCATCCCTATGACCACAACTGCGGCCAGGGCCAGCAACGTCTTCATCCTGTTCATGGTGTCCATCCTTTCCGGGCTGGTATCAGCCTCAGCCACAGCATAGCAGCCTGTGCCCGCGCAATCCCCGCAAATCGGCCACGAAACCGTCACAGATGTGTCAAGCCGATAGCACTTGGGCCAGGGCGGCAAACGCCTGCAGGCTGAGCGCTTCGCCGCGCACATTGTCGGGCAGGCCGGCCTGCTTCAGCGCTGCCGCCGCCTGCTCGCGGCTCAGGCCAAAGGCGGGCATCAGGTTGTTGAGCAAGGTCTTGCGCCGCATCTGAAAGGCCGCCGACACCAGGCGGAAGAACAGGGCCTCGTCGGGCACCGCCACGGGCGGCACATCCCGGATGGGCATGGTGACAAAGGCGCTGTCGGTCTTGGGCGGGGGCGAAAACTCGCGCGCCTCAATCAGCCGCACCACAGTGGGCTGCGCCCTGTACTGGGCCAGCACCGCCAGCGGCCCGTAGGCCGGCGTGGAGGGCACGGCCACAATGCGCTCGGCCGCCTCCTTTTGCACCATCACGTTGATGGACTTCACAGGCAGCGGCAGCGTGAGCAGCAGGTTCAATATGGGCGTGGTGAGGTAGTAGGGCAAATTGGCCACCACATGAAAGGGCCCCAAAGGGCCCAGCAGCTCGGGCAGGTTGGCCGTCATCACATCGCCTTCCACCACCTGCACATTGTGCTGTCCATGCAGCCGCACCGCCAGGATGGGCAGCAGCCGGGGGTCCACCTCCAGCGCCAGCACAGCCCTGGCCCGCGCGGCCAGCGCCTCGGTCAGGCTGCCCAGGCCGGGGCCGATCTCAAACACTGTGTCCTCAGGGCCGATGCCGCTGAGCGTAACCAGGTCGTCCAGCAGCACAGGGTCGCTCAAAAAGTGCTGGCCCAGCGCCTGGTTGGCCCGGAACTGCCCGTGGCCGCGCCCGCCTTTGCCCCTCATGCCTGGCTGGCCGCCCGCGCGCGGCGGATGGCCTCCCCAGGGTCGGCAGCCCGAAACACAGCGGTGCCCATCACCAGGCGGTTGACGCCCCGGCTGACGGCCTGGGCCGCGTTATCGGGCGTGATGCCGCCATCGGCTGAGATGACCCCCTCAAAGCCCGCCGCGCGCAGCGCGATCGCCTTGTCCAGCGCCTCGGGCATCATCTTCTGCCCGCCAAAGCCCGGCTCCACCGTCATGATGAGCACCAGGTCGCACAGCGGCAGCAGCGGCCGCAGGCGCTCCGCCGGGGTGCCCGGCTTCACGCTGATGCCGGCCATCAGCCCCATGCAGCGGATGCGCCGCAGGGCAGGCACGACCTTGTCGCCAATCTCCTCATGCACCGTGATGGCGTTGGCACCGGCCTTGGCAAACGCGTCCAGGTAGTCCTCCGGGTGGGTCATCATCAGGTGCACATCCAGATGCACCTGAGGAAACCCGCGCCGCAGGGCCGCCGTGATGTCCGGCCCAAAGCTCAGGTTGGGCACAAAGTGGGCATCCATGATGTCCACATGCAGCATATCGGCACCCGCGTCCATGATGCGGCGCACGTCGTGCTCCAGGTGCAGCATGTCAGCCGCCAGTACAGAAGGGGCAATCTCAATCATATCGTTCTCTCCATTGTGTTTTCACCAGGTCCATCAGCTCGCTGTATCGCTCGGTGCGGCCGGGGTCAATCAGCCCCTGCCGCTGGGCCTCCCGCACGGCGCAGCCGGGCTCCCTCAAGTGCAGGCACGGCTGAAAGCGGCAGTCCGCCGCATAGGGGGCATACTCCGGGTAGTGCAGGCGCACTTCCTCGGGCTCCAGCTCGCGCGGCAGGTCCAGCAGCGAGAAGCCCGGGGTGTCCATCACCTTCAGGCCGTCGCGGTACAGCAGGGTGGTATGGCGGGTGGTCTGGCGGCCGCGGCCGATGCGCTCGCTGATCTGCCCGCTGACCAGCTCCACGCCCATCAGGCGGCTGAGCAGCGCGCTCTTGCCCACGCCGGATTGGCCGGCAAAGCAGCTGAGCCGGCCGCGCATGGCATCGCCCAGGGCCTCCAGCCCCAGGCCGGTATAGGCGCTGACGGCAAGCACCGGCGCGCCCGCGCCCGCATAGCTATTGAGCACCTGTTGGTGGCATGCCGTCCCCAGGTCGCTCTTGTTGACGGCGATCACCGCCTCGATGTCCTGCAGGGAGGCCGTGAGCAGCAGCTTGTCCACCAGCAGCAAATCAGGCACCGGCTCGGGCGCCAGCACGATTACCATCAGCCGCACATTGGCCACCGGCGGCCGCACGCACAGGCTGCTGCGGGGCAGTATCTCCTCCAGCCAGCCATGCTCCTCCCCCGGGCGGGGGGTAAAGTGCACCCTGTCGCCGGGCAGCGGGGTTATGCTGTCGCGGCGGAACTTTTTCTTGGCGCGCAGCACATGCTCCTGCCCCTGGTCATCCCGCACGGTGTACAGGCCGCCGCGCCCCTCCTTGATCTCGCCCAGCATCATGGGGCCGGGCTCCCCGAGGGCGAGGGCGCGGGCGTGGCCGCCAGCACATACACCACCAGGTCTACCACGGTATCGGCCATGACCACCTCACCGGCGCGCGGGCTCTGCGTGGCGATGCGGCCATCCTGGGCGGGGTCGCCTACCGGCACCTCATCCAACAGGTTCACCCGCAGGCCCAGCTTCTCCAGGTTGGCCCGCTCCTGCCCGTAGGGCTTGCCCTCCAGGTTGGGGATGGCGACCTCGCCACCCGATATCTCCACCTGGATGATGCCGCCATAGGCCAGCATGGTGCCCGCCTCGGGCGACTGGGTGAGCACGGTGCCGGCAGCGGCCGGATTCATCACCCGGTCCTTGAGGAACACCTTGAGGCCCACGCGCTCGGCCTCCTGCTCGGCCATGTCAAAGGACAGCGTGACCAGCTGGGGTGCCGCCTGCTCGATGGGCCCGGAGGATACGATGATCAAGATCGTATCCCCCCGCTTCATGGGGTAGTCAAAATCGTGGGAGACGCCGATCACCCGGCCTGCCGGCTCGCCGCTGGGCTGGCGCACCACCTGCGGCTGAAGGCCGGCGATGCGCGCCTCGCGGATGGCGGATGCCTCCTCCAGGTCAATCAGGTAGGGGGCCTTGGTGCCGCTGACCACGCTGCGCACAATCAGCAGCGAGCCCACGGCCAGCGCCAAAATGACCACCGCCGCCAGCGCGACCAAGGCCATGCGCTCCCGGCTGCGGGTGCGGCGCGCCGGGGGCTTGCGCGGCGGGGTGATGGTGAGCACCGGGGTGTCCAGCGTGATCTCCTTTTCGGGGAACTGCAGGGCGATCTTGAGCGCCTGGGCCATCTCCAGCGCCGTGTGGTAGCGCTGGGCCGGCTCCTTCTCCAGCGCCTTCATCACCACCGCCTCAATGGCAGGGGATACAGTGGGCGCCAGCTCGCGCACTGGGCGGGGCCGGGCCTGCACATGCTGCAGGGCAATGGCCACCGAAGTCTCGCCCTCAAAGGGCACGATGCCCGTCAACATCTCGTAGAACACCACGCCCACGCTGTACAGGTCGCTCAACACCGTGGCCGTCTCGCCGCGCGCCTGCTCGGGCGAAAAGTAGTGCACCGAGCCCATCACCGTGTTGTTGGCATCGGTGATGGTGGCCGTGTTGGCCCCCACCATGCGGGCGATGCCAAAGTCCGACACCTTGATGTAGCCCTTCTGGTTGACCAAAATATTCTGCGGCTTGATGTCGCGGTGGATGATGCCGGCCTGATGGGCGTGCTGCAGGGCGGACAGGATGCGGATGCCGATCTGGGCGGCCACATCCTCGGGCAGGCTCTTGCGCTCACGGATGATGTCCTTGAGGGTTTTGCCGTCCACATACTCGATGACGATGTAGGGGTTGTCCGCGCCATCGCTCACGTCAAGCAGGTTGACGATGTTGTGGTGGCTCATCTTGCTGGCCGCCGTGGCCTCCCGGTGAAAACGGCTCAAAAAATCCGGGTTTTCCTTAAACTCGGGCCGCAGAAACTTGACCGCCACATTGTGGCCGGTGCGTAGGTCCTTGGCCAAGAAGACCAGCGCCATGCCGCCCTCGCCGATGGGGGCGACGATCTGGTAGCGCTCGGCGATAATCCGCCCGATCATGCCGTGACCTCCAGCAAAATCAGCGTGATGTTATCCTGCCCGCCGGCGGCCAGCGCGGCCTGCACCAGCGCGTCGGCGCCCTGCTCCATATCAGGCATGCCCATCATGCGACGGATCTCGTCCCCCGTCACATGCTCGGTCAGCCCGTCGGAGCACAGCAGCCAGCGGTCGCCGGGCTGCTTGTCGATGATGGCGGTATCGCAGCGGATGTGCTGCTCGGTGCCCACTGCGCGGGTCACCACATTGCGGTAGGGGTACACCCTGGCCTCCTGCTCATCCAGCACGCCGCTTTTGACCAGCTCGCCCACCAGCGAATGGTCGGTGGACTGCTGGGTGAAGGTGCCGCCGCGCAGCAGATAGGCCCGGCTGTCGCCCACATGGCCCAGGTACACAAAGTCCTCGGCCTCCCACAGCATGGTCAGCGTGGTGCCCATGCCGCTCAGCGCGCTGTCGTGCTGCTGGCGGGCATAGATGCTGCCGGTAATCTGCTCAAAGCACCGACGGATGCCCTCCGGGCTGGGGGCCTGCCCCGCCAGGCAGAGCTTGAGCCCGTCCACGGCCATGGTGCTGGCGATGTCCCCGCCCCGGTGGCCGCCCATGCCGTCGGCCACGGCGTACACGGGGTGTATCTCGTCGCCGATCAGCAGCGAATCCTGATTGCTGCGGCGTACCAGGCCGATGTCCGTGCGCCAGACTGCCCTCATTGCTTTTCCTCCCCTGTGCCGTCCAGCGCCACCGCCAGCGACGCGTCAGCACCCTTTTTAAGGTGCCGGCGGCGCAGCTGGCCGCAGGCGCCGCCGATGTCATCCCCCATCTCCCGCCGCAGGGTGGCCGAGATATGCAGCTCCTGCAAGGCCTGCAAAAACGCGTCGGCCTGGCCGCGGGTCACCCCGCGCAGCTGGCGCTCGGGCACATGGTTGAGCGGGATCAGGTTGACATGGCACTGCATGCCCCGCAGGCGGGCGGCCAGCGCCCGCGCGTGCTCGGGCTGGTTGTTCACCCCGTCCACCAGCGCGTACTCAAATACCACGCGCCGGCCTGTCTGCTGAATGTAATAGCGGCAGGCGTCCAGCAGCGCGTCCATGGGCCAGGCCCGGGCCACCGGCATCATCTGGGCGCGCAGCGCGTCATCGGGCGCGTGCAGCGATACCGACAGCGTGACCGGCAGCCCCTCGCCTGCGAAGCGGCGGATCTGCTCCGTCAGCCCGCAGGTGCTCAGCGAGATGTGGCGCAGACCGATGTTGAGGCCCTTGGGGTGGCTGACCAGCCGCAAAAAGCGCACCACCTCATCATAGTTGTCAAAGGGTTCGCCCGAGCCCATCAGCACAATGTTGTGCACGCGCTCATCGTCCTTCAGCTCGGCATTGGCCAGCAGCACCATGCCCATCATTTCACCGGCCGACAGGTTGCGGGCCAGCCCCTCCAGCGTGCTCGCGCAAAAGGAGCAGCCCATGCGGCAGCCTACCTGGGTGGACAGGCACAGCGTCACCCCATAGCGGTAGCGCATCAGCACGCCTTCCACGCAGTGGCCGTCCGCCAGGGAGAACAGCAGCTTGACCGTGTCCTCCTTTTGCGAGCGGTGGCGGCTGATCACGCTGACCGGGTTGGCCTGGGCCTGCTGGTCCAGCTGCTCGCGCAGGGCCAGCGGCAGGTTGGTCATCTCTGCAAAGCCCGCGCCCTTGTGCAGCCAGCCGAATACCTGCCCCGCGCGGAAGGCGGGCTGCCCCAGCTCCTTCAGCCAGGCGGCCAGCTCCTCCGGAAACATCTGCAGCAGTACGGGCTTGGTCATCTGCGCTGCATCCGGGCCACGTAAAAGCCCTCCACCCCATCGCGATGAGGCAGCAATTGCAGGCCGCGCAGGCCCTCCCGCCCGCGCAGCCCCTCGGGGATGCTGTCGGGCAGCGGCGCCATCTGAAAGTCCGGATGGGTGATCAGGAAGCCTTCCACCTGCTTGGCATTCTCATCGGGCAATATGGAGCACGTGGCATACACCAGCGTGCCGCCGGGCTTGACGTAGCGGCTGCATGTGTCCAGCAGCCGGCGCTGGGTCTCCATCAGCTCGTGCAGGCTGTCCTGGCTCAGGCGGGTCTTGAGGTCGGGCTTCTCGTGCAGCACGCCGGTGCCCGTGCAGGGCGCGTCAATCAGCACGGCATCCATGGTGCCCTCCATCTGTTCGCGGTATACCAAGGCATCGCGCACCGCCGGGCGGATGTTGTACAGCCGCAGGCGGTCGGCCAGCGCCTTGATCAGGTTGACCCGGTGCTCGTAGATGTCCCACGCCTGCACCCGGCCGGTGCCCTGCATTTTCTCCGCCATGTAGGCGGACTTGCCGCCGGGGGCGGCGCAGGTATCCAGCACCTGCCACCCCAGCCGGGGGGCCACGGCCTCGGCGGCCACCATGCTGCCCTGACCCTGCACGCTGAACAGGCCGTCCTGAAAGTCCGGGTCGCGGGCAATGTCGCCCGTGCCACTCACCAGCCAGGCGTCGGGCATCAGGCCGGGCTCGGCCTGCCATTCCTTGCCGGCCAGCAGCTCTTCAAACTTTTCCCGGCTGATGCGCCCCAGGTTGGGCCGCAGCGTCAGGCGGTGGTCCTGATTTTCATAGCTGAGGATGCGACCGCCCTCCTGCTCGCCGTACTCATCCAGCACCATCTGGGCAAACCACTCGGGCTGGGAAAACATGATGTTGTAGTACTTCAGGCCATCCTCAGGCGTGGGCCAGGGGATGTCGGCCTGGGTGCGGATGAGGTTGCGCAGCACGCCGTTGACCAGGCCGGTCAGCTCCTCCAGCCCCATGGCGCGGGTGAGTTTGACCGCCTCGTCCACCGCCGCGCTGTCGGGCACGCGGTCCAGCAGCATGATCTGGGCGGCGCTGAGGCGCAGCAGGTTGCGCACGCGCGGCTCCAGGGCCTCCGGGTCCTGCAGCAGGCGGGCCAGCGCAAAGTCCAGCCGGTTGAGGTTTTCCAGCGTCACGTAGACCAGGCGGGTGCACAGCCGCTTGTCCCGCGGAGCCAGGCGCACCTGGTCAAAGTGCTCATCCAGCGACAGGGAGGCGTAGCCGCTCTCGATCAGCACGCGGTTGAGCACCAGCAGCGCTGATTTGCGGGCATTGGTGCTGATCTCCGGCCGTACAGGCGCGGGGCGCAGCCCGGGCCGCGGGCCGGCGGGCCGTTTGAAGCCGGGGCGCTGGGGGCCGCCGGGGCGGCGGTCCCCAAAGGGCCTGTCCCCCTTGTGCTCAAAGGAGCGGCCGGGGGCAGGCTTTGCGTAGCGACGCTCGCCATCCTGCGGCGGGCGCGGGGCCGCCGGCTTGCCGTAGCGGCGCTCGCCATCCTGCGGGGGCCGGGGCGATGCCGGCTTGCCGTAGCGGCGCTCGCCATCCTGCGGGGGCCGGGGCGTTGCGGGCTTGCCATAGCGGCGCTCACCATCCTGCGGCGGACGGGGCGATGCGGGCTTGCCGTAGCGGCGCTCGCCCTCCTGCGGCGGGCGTGGAGCCGCCGGCTTGCCGTAGCGGCGCTCCCCATCCTGTGGCGGGCGGGGCGATGCGGGCTTGCCGTAGCGGCGCTCGCCATCCTGCGGCGGGCGTGGAGCCGCCGGCTTGCCGTAGCGGCGCTCCCCATCCTGTGGCGGGCGCGGGGACGCCGGCTTGCCATAGCGGCGCTCGCCATCCTGC
>JAAZBU010000021.1 GCA_012513645.1 Clostridiales bacterium
TGCTCAGCCCATTGCCGCCCAGGGTATTGCGGGTGAAGGGCACCAGCAGCTTGAGCCCGAAGAAGCCGTAGACCACCGAAGGGATGCCGGCCAGCAGGGCGATGGCGGGTTTCATGATCTTGACCACGGGCTTGGCCGCAAAGCGGGCCATCAGGATGGCGGTCAGCACACCGATGGGTGCGCCGAGCAGAAGCGCGCCAAAGGTGACCAGAAAGGATCCGACGATCATCGGCAGGATGCCAAAGATGCCGCGGGTGGGGGCCCATTCGGTGCCGGTGATGAAATCCCATACGGAATACTCGGCAAAGAAGGGCAGGCCGTTGGCAAACAGGAAGTAGCAGATGACGCCGACCGCGAAAATACAGACACATGCGGAGGCTAAGAACAGCCCCCGCATGAGTCCTTCGGAAACGTTTTTCCGATGTTGCATGATGTTACTTGCTCAGCGCGTCCCAGGTGGTGACTTCGCCGGTGAACACCTGGCGAACCTGCTCAACCGTGATGTCTTCCACGGGGTTAGCCAGATTGACAACCACGGCGATGCCGTCGTTGCCGATGACGATGGGCTGCGCGCCCTTCTCTACTTCACTGTCCTTGAGCAGGCGGGAAGCCATGCCGATGCCGTAGGTGCCATCCAGGGCGCCGGTGACGCCGGCGGAAGAACCGGTGGACTGCACTTCAATCTTGGCTTCGGGGTTCAGCTCCATGTAGGCTTCGGCCAGCAGTTCCATGACGGGGGCCACGGAGGTGGAGCCGCCCACGGTCAGGCTGCCGGACTTGTTGGCGGCTTCGTAGCTGGGGGTCTCATCGGTGGCGCCGGACACGAGGCCGTCTTCAGACACGATGGCCTGGCCTTCCTTGCTCATCACAAAGGCCATGAAGTCGATGGCCAGCTCGTCAGTCAGCTCGCCCTTGGTGACCACGTTGAAGGGACGGGCGATCTTGTAGGTGCCGTTGAGGATGTTCTCGGTGGAAGCCTCGACGCCTTCGACCTTCAGGGCCTTGACGGTGTCGTTGTGCATCACCGAGGAGAGGGAGGCGTAGCCGATGCCGGCCTGGTTGTCGGCAACGGTGGTCAGCACGAGGTTGGTGCCGTTGGAGATGATGGCTTCGCTGTAGGTGTTATCCTTCTCTTTGCCGGCAGCGTCTTTTGCCAGAACGCCGGTCAGCTCAACGAAGGCGCCGCGGGTGCCGCTGCCCTCTTCACGGGAGACGACGGTGATGGTCTGCGCGGCGTCAAACTGGGCGGCCAGCGCGGTGAGGCCCAGGGCCAGGGTGAGGATCAGCAGCAGGGCGGTGAAAGAACGTAATTTCATGATTTTTCCTCCTCGTCATTTACATCGTTTCGATGCAGTTTCAAGGTAAAGCCTGCGTGTAAAAGGAGGGGGGCCGTTTGTGTAAAATCCATGTAAAATCGCCGCCCGCCCGCGGCCATTTCCGGCCAGGTTTTCCTTTCCCGATGCGGCCATGTGTGCTATGATACGGGCAAATCACACAAACCAACATCATCAGGGAGGAAACGCGATGAAGATCGATCAATACCGCATCCGGCCAAAGGAGCAGGTGGACCTGTCCAAGTGCCCCACCCGCCGGCCCGACAAGGCCGACAAGCAGGAGATCACCCAGCGGCTGATGCCCGAGAATATTGACAAAATGGCCGACCTGCAGGAAAGGCTGTACGCTGAAAACCGCTACGCCCTGCTCATCTGCCTGCAGGCCATGGATGCCGCCGGCAAGGATGGCGCCATCAAGCATGTGATGACCGGCCTCAACCCCCAGGGTACGCAGGTGGTGGCCTTCAAGCAGCCCTCCAGCGAGGAGCTGGATCACGACTACCTCTGGCGCATCGGGCGCGCGCTGCCCCGCCGGGGCGAGGTGGGCATCTTCAACCGCAGCCACTATGAGGAAGTCATCGTGGCCAAGGTGCACAACCTGGTGGCCAACCAGCAACTGCCAAAGGAGCTGGTGGACGATGGCATCTGGCAGCAGCGCTACCGCCAGATCAATGATTTTGAGCAGTATCTGTATGAGAACGGCATCCGCACGGTCAAGATCTACCTCAACCTATCAAAGGACGAGCAGCGCGACCGCCTGCTGGACCGCATCAACGAGCCGGACAAGAACTGGAAGTTCTCCTCCGGCGATGTGCGCGAGCGCAAATATTGGGATGAATACATGAAGGCGTACGAGGAGATGATGGAGCAGACCTCCACCCGGCACGCCCCCTGGTATGCTGTGCCGGCGGACAACAAGTGGTATGCCCGCTATGTGATCTCCGAGATCGTCAAGCAGCAGTTAGAGCAGATCAACCCCCAGTACCCCGAGCTGGCCCAGGCCGAGCGCGATGTGCTGGAGGAGTGCCGGGTGCTGCTGGAGAATGGCAATTAAGTCAAATCCATATCGATGTCAAGCAGGTTGAGCCCCCGGAAGGCGGCGTATTCTTCCGCCTGAGCGCTTAGCGCCTGCCGGGCATCGGGGCCATCCTGCCACAGGGCCGCGCGGACAGTCAGTCCGCCGGCCTTTTTGGTGGCTGTCCAGGTGCCGGCAATGGCGCCCTCGTGCAATATGGCGCCGGGGTTGGATACCGTCTGCCACACGCGGCGCTGCCTGGCCTTGTCGGGCAGCAGGATATCCCGGTCGCGCTGGTCCAGGTAGGGGTCGTGGGGGCCCAGCAGCAGCCAGGGGCGCTGCGGGGCGGGTGGATCGGCCAGTGCCTCCCTGTCTGCCGACAGGATGAAGGCCTGCTTGCCCTCTGCCTGCACGGCCTCCATCTCCTGCGCGCAGGCTGCCCACATGCGCCGCGCCTGCGCGGGTGTGCAGCCCAGCCACTGCGCCAGCGCCCGGGGCGTGGCGGGGCCATAGCAGTGCACAAACCTGCGCACTAACAGCTGCACCGCCTCCGGCCGGGGCGTCAGCGGACGGCCCAGCCATCCCTTGAAGGATGTAAAGGCAGGGCTGCTGCCCCGGCGCTCGCCAAACACCACCAGCCCTAAAAGCGCGCAGGGCCGCAGCAAAAAGGAGACCACCGCCCCGCCCACCGTCTGGCGGTCGGGCTGCCCGTACATGGAGGGGGACGTCCAGATATCCCGCTTGTCCGGCGGGATCAGCGGCAACATATGCTCGGCCAGCAGCTGGTCCAGCGCTGCCTTGCTATGCACGGTCTCATTGTCCAGCGCGGGTATCACGCCCATTAGCGATTGCAGCAGCTCGTCAAAGGGCATGCCCAGCGCGTCCAGCGCCAGGCCGATGCCCCGGGTGTAGATCCACTCCTCACCCGCCTGAGGAATCAGCGCGGACAAAAAAACATCGGCCTCCCCGACGGGGAAGACGATGGGCGCGCCCCGCAGGCTCCACGCCTGCAGGAGGGACTTGTCGGGCGCCAGCAGCGCGTTCATATCCGCCGGGCCAAGGCCCTGCACGCGCGCAAAGAGCGATGCCTCCCACGCGCCGGGCGGCGTATTCTGCATTCCGCAGGCGCCTGCGGATTGCACGGCATGCTCTTTGCCCCTGCGCTCGGCCAGGCCGTGGGCCCACAGGCGGTACCGGCGGATGGACTGGGCGCTCACCTGCATCATGGGTTGATCCCCTAATTCATCAGCCGGATGGGGGTGATGTCAATGGTCTTGGCGATGCGCAGCAGCAGGGCGATGGCCTCCTCATAGCCCATGTGCGGGCTTTGCAGGCCAAAGATGTACTCGTTGTGCTCATCATAATAGTCCAGGTACACGACGCACCAGGTTTCCTCCTGCCCCTGCTCGCCGTCCACTTCGTAGAGGGTGGCATTCTCCAGCATGGGGCCCGCGGGCAAGTCGTGGATGATGGCCGCATCGTGGGCAAAGCGCAGGTTGCGCGCGCCCTGGGCGGCCATGTCGTCCGCCACCAGGGCCAGGTATTCCGGCAGGCGGGCGGCTTCCTCCGCCAGGTTTTTGTAGGTGGGGCGCTTGAGCTGGAAGAAGAACTGCCAGCGGCCGTCCATGCTCTCCCAAAGGCGGGCATCCCACACGCGGTCGGGCCCGTCCTTGGTGTCCCAATAGGCATCCTCGAGCACCATTTCGCCCGGCAGGCTGAAGCCGTAGCGGTACACCAAGTTGTCATGCCGGCGCATGGGCAGGTGCCTGGGGGCGGCATCCCCCCAGCTGACGGCCGGATCAACCTGGGTGGGGGCGCTGCCCAGGGCGGGCAGGCTCAGGGCCAGCAGGCAGACAAGCAGCGCCAGAGACATCCATCTTTTCATGCGGTTCCTCCTTGCAGCGGCTGTGCGCGGCGCGCGCGCACAACGGTATACACCATCAGCCCCACCAGCGCCAGCGGGAAAACCGTGGCCGCGGCAAAGCCCCAGATCAGGCGGCCGTCCGCCATGTCGCTCACAAAGCCCACCAAAGACGGGCCCACAGAGCAGCCCACGTCGCCCGCCAGCGCCAGCATGCCGTACATCACCGTGCCGCCCAGCGGCAGGCGCACGGCGGCCAGGCTAAGCGTGCCCGGCCAGAACACGCCCACCGAGAAGCCCACCAGCCCCACCCCCAGGAAGGCCACCGCCGGCACGGGGGAGAGGATGAGCATCAGGTACCCGGCCACGCACAGCACGCCGCTGACCGCGATGAAGCGCGGCAGGGAAAACCGCTCGGAAAACCGCGCGTGCAGCACCCGGGACAGGCCCATCGTGGTGGCGAAAAAGGCGGGGCCGGCCAGATCGCCCACGGCCTTTGATACCCCAAGGCCGCTCTCGGCAAAGGCAGAGGCCCACTGCGATACGCTTTGCTCCGCAGCACCCGAGCACACCATCAGCACAAACAAAAACCAGAAGGCCGGCCGCCGCAGGGTGTGCAACGCGCCCTTCATGCCCTGGTGACCGGGCGGCTGGGTGATGGGCACGCGGGTGAAGTACCACGCGTCCGCCAGCGGCAGCAGCGCCCAGATGACGGCCAGCACGCGCCAGTGGCGGATGCCGAATGCCAGGAAAAACGCGGCCGATACCAGCACCACAAACACATGCCCCCAGCAGTAGAAGGAGTGCATCAGGCTCATGGCGGCAGCCTTCTTTTCGGTGGGGCTGTGCTCCACAATGGGGCTGACCAGCACCTCGCACAGGCCGCCGCCCACGGCGTACACGGCCACCGCGATCATCAGCCCGGCAAAGGGGGCCATCAGGCCGGGCAGCACCGCCAGGCCAATCAGCCCCAGCGCCGCGCACACCTGGCCAAACACGATAGCCGGGCGGTAGCCCACCCGGTCCACCACAAAGGCGGCGATAAAGTCCGTCACCAGCTGCACAAAGAAGTTGAAGCCCACCAGCACCGCGATGTCGGTCAGGGTGAGGCCGAACTCGCCTTCAAAGGTGAGCAGCAGCAGGGGCACAAAGTTGTTGACCACCGCCTGGCTGCCGATGGCCAGGCCGCAGGCGTATAGCGTGTGCTTTGGGTCCAGCAGCCGGCGCTCGGGCCTCACGCGGTCAACTCCGTGCCCGCGCGGCCCTGCAGGGCCTCCGCCGCCTTTTCAAGCGAGGTGACGATGGCCCGGCGGCCCGGGCCGCTTTTGACAAACCGCAGCGCGGCCTGCACCTTGGGCAGCATGGAGCCGGGGGCGAAGTGCCCCTCGCGGATGTACTGCTCGGCCTGCTGCACGCTCATGCGGGCCAGGTCCTGCTGATCGGGCCGGCCGTAGCAGGTGCTGATGCGCTCCACCGCGGTGAGGATCAGCAGGGTGTCGGCGTTCACATCCTCGGCCAGCCTTTCGGCGGCCAGGTCCTTGTCGATCACGGCGGCGGTGCCTGCCAGCGTGCCATCGGGCGCTTCTACCACCGGGATGCCGCCGCCGCCCACGCACACCGGCACAAAGCCGGCATCCGAAAGCGCGCGGATGGCACTGAGCTCCACAATGCGCACCGGATCGGGCGAGGCCACCACCCGCCGCCAGCCGCGGCCCGCGTCCTCGCGCACGGTGTAGCCCTTTTCGCCGGCTATCTGCTCGGCCTCCTCCTGGGTGTAGAAGGGGCCGATGGGCTTGGTGGGGTTTTGAAAGCCGGGGTCATTTGCATCCACCACCACCTGGGTGAGCACCGTGACGGCAGTTTTGCCGATGCCGGCATCCTGCAGCGCCTCGCTCAGGCCCTGCTGCAAATGGTAGCCGATCAGCCCCTGGCTCATGGCGCCGCATACGTCAAAGGGCATGGCCGGGGTGATGGGGGTGGCGTGCTCATTTTGCAGCACGATGCGCCCCACCTGCGGGCCGTTGCCGTGCACCACCAGCACGCGGTTGTCCCGTGCCAGGGGCGCGATGAGCGCGCAGGTCTTTTTGACGACGGCCAGCTGGGCCTCAGCCGTGGCCGGCCCCTTGGCCTCCTGCAGGGCATTTCCGCCCAGGGCGATGACGATGGTTTGCATTCCCATTACTCCTTTTACAGGCAACTGCCTGTTACTCGCCAGAGGCGTCAAACTCTACCTTTACGCCGGCGGAGGCCAGCAGGCGCACCGCCTCGGGGAAGGAAAAGCGGGATTCAGCCACCTTGCACGTGGGCATGTCCACCACATAGCCCGCCGCGCCGCGAAAGTCGGCGCGCCGCAGGTCGCACTCGGCAAACTCGGTCCTGTGCAGCGCACAATCCTTGAAGCTGCTGCCCGACAGGTCGCACCCGCTGAACAGGCAATCGGCCAGATCGCTGCCGCAAAAGCTGAAGCTGGGCAAGGCCATCCGGTGGAAGGTCGTGTACTTCAGCCGGCAACCGTGCAAGCTGTCCAGGGGCGGCATATACCGCGAGGCAGGTAGCCAGTCGGCCGCACTTATCCCCACCAGGTCGCAGACGTCAAAGCGCAGGCTGCGGATCTGCGTGCGCCGGGAGGTCAGGTTGACCAGCCGGCACCCCGTCCAGGTGCACGCGGCGAAGGCGCAGTCGGTCAGCACGCAGCTGTCAAAGGTGCAATCCTGAAACACGCAATCCACAAAGCGCATGTTGTCGAAGTGCTCATCCTCCAGGCGCAGGCCGGTAAAGGTCTGCCCCTCATACAGCCGCTCAGCCATGGGCCGCTCCCTCCGGCCTGTAGGCCAGCAGATACCGGAAGCTGAACCCCTTGAGCGCGGCGGCCTTCTCGGGCTCGGTGCCCGTGCGCACAAAGCCCAGGCCCTCAAACAGCGGCAGCACCGCCTCATTGCCCTCCGTGACGTCCAGAGTATAAAGTTCGTAGGCCCGTTTGTCCAGAATGTGGCGCAGCATTTGCCGGGCCAGGCCCCGGCCGCGCGCCGTTTCGCGCACGGCCACAAAGTCCAGGTGCGCCTGCCCGGGGCGGAAGGCCTTGGGGCGGGTCACCATCTCGCGCAGCGCCGCGGCGGCCAGGTTGCCCTTGATAAAGCCCATGGCCTCCCGAAGCACTTGGGGCAGCACGGTGATGGCGTAGCCCGCCGCATCCGACAGCGCCGCCGTGCCCACCACCCCGCCCTGCTCCTCTACCGCCACGGTGAAGCGCTCCGGGTGCAGCATGGGGGCCAGGCCCCGGGCCACGCCCTCCCGGTCCTGGGTGAGGGATTTGAACTGGTCAAAATACGCCTCGGCCATCGTGTCCGCGATGCCCCGGCGGTCAGTTTCGGTGCCGGGTCGGATCTGGTAGGTCATAAGCTTCCTCACTTTGCTCTTCGCGCAGAGGCGGGGTGATGGTAATTCGCCGGTCAGGGTGATGCTAAATGGCATCCGCCAACAGAAAATCGGTCAGCTTCATGATGCGGATGCCATCCTCCGTATGGGAAACGTCGCTGTGCAGGGCGATGACGAGCTTTTGATGGCTGTCCTGGGTGCGGCGCAGGGCGGAGAACTCGCGCTGCCTGGTTTGCTCCGATTGCATGTGTTCGGTGACCTGCAGGTAGCGCTTCTGATTTGGCTTGGTCGCGACAAAATCCACCTCTTTGTCGCCGATTTTGCCGATGGCCACATCCCACCCTTGACGGAGCAATTCAAAGTATACAAGGTTTTCCAGCGCGTGGCCCCTGTCCATGTCACGAAAGCCCAGGAGGTAGTTGCGCAGCCCGAGGTCCACAATATAGTATTTGCCAAGTGTTCGCAAATACTCTTTTCCCTTGATGTCATAGCGCTTGACATCATAAAACACGTACGCCTCCGTCAGCGCGGCGACATAGGCCTGAATGGTCTGCACCGCAGGGGAACCCTTGCGGGAGCGGTCATCCAACATGCCCTCGCTGACCAGCGTGTTGCCGATGGAGCGCATGGAGGTATTGCTGCCGATGCTGTCAGCCAGAAACAGGATGATCTTTCGCAGCAGCAGCGGGTCGGTTATTCGCCGCTGGCCCCGGCGGGCCTCCCGCTCCAGGATATCGCGCATGACCACGGTGGCGTAGATGCCGTCCAGCAGCGTCATGGCTTTTTCCTGATCAAGGCCCACATCAGCCAACCCCGGCATCCCGCCGAAGGTGAGGTAGGATTGTAACAGCTCCTCAGGCGTGTACTGTTCGCCTGCGCTGTTCGTGATGTGCTTGCGCGTACCCCCGGAGGGGCTTTCTCGCCGGGCAACCGTGTAGCCGTGGAAATACAGAAACTCCTGAAAAGACAGCGGCAGCATGTTGATTTCGACATGCCGCCCGGCCAGGTAGGTGGAGAACTCGCCGGACAACAGATGCGCGTTGGAACCGGTGATGTAGATGTCGCAGTCTGTATCTACGCGCAGGGAGTTGACCGCGTCCTGCCAGGCCGGGATCAGCTGGATTTCATCAAAGAACAGGTAGGCACGCTTGCCCTGCGGCAATAGGCCTTGCACATGCTGATACAGCGCGGCGGCATCCATGCTGCGGTATTGCATGGATTCAAAATTGAGCTCAATGATCTGATCATCTGCTATGTTTTGTTCGCGCAAATGCTGCGCCATCAATTTCATCAGGCTTGATTTGCCGCAGCGGCGAATGCCTGTCACGATTTTGACTGGCTCGGTATCCTGAAATGCAACCAATCTGTTGAGGTACAGATCGCGCCGCTTGAGCGCTGACTTGCCGGAGGCCACAACATCACCTTCTTTCGATATAGAGAATAACACAAAAATTGAAAAAATAAAAGTTTGTAGTATTCATGTTACAAACTTTTATTTTCGGAAGATTTGTCACCTGGAGTGAAGAAGCCTTATCGCGCGTCCGTTTGGGCTGGTGCGAACTGCGCTCAGCTTACAGAACCGGGGTCAGCCCACCACGGCCTTGTGCACATACGGGCTGGTATACGCTTTGAGCAGCGCGCCGTAGCTGAAGCCGAACGTCACCACATCGCCCACCTCATAGCCTGAGGCGGCAGTCAGGTCCACAATCAGGTGGTCGCTGGAGGCGCCCAGCACCTGGATGCGCACATCCCGCGGGGTGAGGCCGTCCACGTCAATATCCTGCCGGCCGATCAGCACAATGCCCCGGCGCATAGGCCCCAGGTCCGGGAAGGACACCCGCTCGCCAAAGGCATTGGGGCCGGGGGAGCCGATGGGCCGGGACGGCTTGGTCTGCACCTCGCCCAGCACGGCATGGAGGGTGAATGCGTCCCGGTGCAAAAAGTCAAAGGCTTCGCCGGTGGCGGTGTCGCTGCCCAGCAGCATGCTTTCGCCGATGCGCAGGTGGTTGATGCCGGCGGGCACTTTCCCTTGCAGCAGCAGGCCCACGGTGCTTGAGTTGCCGCCCGATACCAAGGGGATGGGCAGGTCCAGCTCCCGGCGCAGCCAGGCGGCGATCTCCACCAGGCGGCCCAGGTTGTCTTCCTGCGGGATGATGCCGCCAAAGCAGGTGAGGTTGACGCCCACGCCGTGCAGCGTGAGGCCGGGGGTATCCTTGACGGCACTGGCCGCGCGCAGGATCCCCTCGCGGTCGGTGTACATCAGCCCCTCGCGCAGGTCGCCCAGGTCCACCATCAGGATAACTTTGTGCTGCCTTTGCAGCGCCTGCGCCGCCTCGCCCAGGGCATGGATGGTGAGGATTTCGCTTTGCAGGCTGATGTCAGCATGCTGCACGATATCCCGTGCCTGGGCGGGATCGCCGATGCGCAGCAGCAGCTTGGGCTTGGCTGTGTTGATGCGTGCCAGGTTTTGCAGGCGGCTGTCGGCAAAGCCGTCGGCGATGTCCGCCAGCGCGGCCACGATATCGGGCTGCGCGCCCACGCACTTGGTGACGGCGTAGTACTGGATGCCCGCCTTGCGGCACAGGCCGGCCAGATGGGCCGCGTTCTCGCGCAGCTTGCCCAAATCAGCCTGAATCATGGGATACATGGCGCCCTCCTTCACGGTTGTGCAAGAAAACTATGCTGCATCAGGGCCATGGCCGCCTGCGGGTGCTTGCGGCTGAGTACGCCCAGCGAGGCCATGATGTAGTGATGGTCGGTAAGCAGTTCTGCCTCCCCCGGCTTGGGGTAGAGCCACTTGCGCTGGGCGTTCATATCGCGCAGCTGCGCCATGACGCGCTCCCTGCCGGGCAGGCGGGTCAGCGCGCCGCCGGTGGCGATGAGGTATTGAAGCTGCGTCAGGTCCTTGCCCTCGGCGATCTGCTGGCGGCCGCCCGGCAAAAATACGCTGCGGATGCTGCCCGCGTGCCGCCGCAGCGCCGTCAGCCCGGCCTCCAGCGCCAGGCGCTCGGCCAGCGCCTCCTGCTCGGGGGTGCGGGGGATGGGCTGCCAATCGGCCATCAGTGCCCGGGTGTCCGTGCCCAGCTCCCGGTCCAGCCGGTCCGTGCCCAGGGCATCCAGCAGGTGAGCGGCGTTGATATACAGGCCCAGGTCGCCCTCCACGGTGCGCAGGTACAGGGGCTCGGGCCTGGTCTGTATGCGGGCGATCTCCTCGGATTCCTCGCAGGCGCTGTGCACGTCGGTGGTGGCGCCGCCGATGTCGATGACGGCCAGGTTGCCCAGGCTGCCGTGCATCAGGCGCGCCATCTCCATCACCGCGCCCGGGGTGGGCATCAGCGGCTGGGTCACCATATCGTACACATGGCGCATGCCCGGCGCCTTGACGATGTGGCGCTCAAACAGCATCTGGATGTGGCGGCGGGCGGGCTCGATGTTCAGGTCATCCAGCCGGGGGTAGACATTGTCGCAGATGGCAATCTCAAGCCCCGCTTGTTCAAACAGCGCGCGCACCTCGCCTTGGTTTTGCACGTTGCCGGCGTACAGCGTGGGGATGTCCTGCATGCCCAGCGCGGCAATGGCCCGGGCGTTATATAGCGCGGTGTCCCGCTCGCCATAGTCGGTGCCGCCGGCCAGCAGGATGAGGTTAGGATGCAGTTCACGCAGGGCCTCAAGGTCGCTCTCGCGCAGCATGCCCGCCGTCACCTGGCGCACCACGGCCCCCGCGCCCAGCGCGGCCGCCTGGGCCGCGCGCACGGTCATGTCGTACACCAGGCCGTGCACGCTCATCTTGAGGCCGCCTGCGGCCGAGCTGGTGGCGAACAGGTCGGTGTATTGCAGCTCCTGCGCGCCCAAAGCGGCCTTCAGGTCGTCAATGGCGGCCTGAAGGCCCAGGCGCACATCGCCCTGGGCCACGCTGGTGGCGGCGCTTCCCTGGCCGATGAAGCGGGGGCTGTCCCCGTGCAGGCCGTCAAAGGCGTTAACCAGCGTGGTTGTGGAGCCGATTTCGGCCACCAGGGCATCGATGCGCAGCGTCACTGCTGCCGGGCCCGGCGCTTTTTAACCAGCGCGGTGGCGACATGGATGCCCTTGCTGCCGCGGCCAAAGCCCTCGTCGGCCCCGGCCTCGCGCGCCAGTTCAGGCGTCACCTGTGTGCCGCCGGCCAGGAAAATCACCCGGTCGCGCACGCCCATCTCCCGCGCCAGGCGGTCGATGAGGGCGATGTTTTTGTAGTGGATGTTGTCGTGGCTGATGATGGTGCTAGCCAGAATGCCGTCGGCATTCAGCTCGATGGCCGCGCCCACCAACTTTTCGGGCGGCACGCTGGTGCCCAGGTAGTGCACCTCTATGCCGTACTTCTCGATGCCGCCGTGCTTGATGTCGATGATCTCGCGCAGGCCGACGGAGTGCTCGTCGTTGCCCACGGTGCCGGCCACCACGCGCAGGGGCCGCTGCTCGATATCCTGGCGCAGCTCATCCTCGCTCAGGGTGTCGGGCGGCTTGGGCACCACCAGCTCGTTCACGTTGAGGGCAAAGGGCACATGCCCCTTCATCTCGATGCGCGTGCCTTCATGCGGGTGCATGACCTCGCGGGAGATCACCTCGCAATCCGTCAGCCCCATGCGCCGGCCGGTCTCCAGCGCCGCGGCCTCGGCCAGGGGGGCCTCCACCGGGAAAAACAGGTTGAGGTGCACCAGCCCATCGGCCAGCCACTCCATCTCGGGCTTCAATTGCCCGGCGCCCGGCTGGCGGAAGGCCTCGTTCTCGGCCATGCGCACGTGCACATTGTCCTCCTCGTCCAGCTCGTCGATGAACTGGATGAGCTCGGGCCTTTCCAGCGTGCAGCCGCCGATGAGGCTGGCCGGGTCCTCCTGGGCGGCTTCATCGTACTGGGCCACGTTGTTGTAGCCGAAGTGGGCGGTGACAGGCGCCATGTAATCGGCAGCGCGCTTGATCACCGTGCCGGCGCCGATGCCGCCGTCAGCGCGGCGCACAATGCCGTCGCCGTTGCGCTCGGGGTACAGCCCGCTGTCTACAAAGAAGCCGGCCTCCACCGCGGCGAAGTAGCCGCCGGCGGCCAGCATGTCCTCCAGAAACAGCACCGCGCGCTCCTTGAGCTCGCGCGCCTTGTCGCGCAGGTAGCCCTCGTCCTTGAGGCCCACCATGTCCATCAGGCCGTCCAGGCCCACATAGGTCTGCTTGGCGGTGTCGCAGGCTTCAATATTATAGATGTGCCAGGGCACGTTGCGCCCCTCGTCGGGGGTGATGGTGCTCTGGATGTCGGCGCTGGTCAGCTTTGAGATCAGCATGTTGAGCACATGGGTCACCGTGGCCTCGCGGGTGGAGGACTCGATGTACTTGGTGTTCATCTGCGCGCGCATGCGAAAGCCGGGGAACAGTTCGCGCAGCGCCACGGCGTAGGGCAGATCGGTGTGTACGCAGGGGGCGGGAGTGGCGGTGGGCGGCACGGTGCTCAAACAGATGAGGTCGCGCGGCACGCCGCACCCCAGGGAGAATTGGGCGTTGATGGCGTGCTGCACCATGAGCTCGGGCATCACCTTCCAGGCGTCGCGCGCGGTGGCGTTGGCGTTGTGCGCGCCGTCTATCTGGGCCATCTGGCTCCAGGCGATCAGGCGCTTGGATTCGCAGGCGTCCACAAAGCTGCGCACCATGTTGATGTTGCGGTAGATGACGTTGTACTGCGGGTCCTGATGGCAGCCGTTGACGCCCTCCTCGGCGAACATCACGGCGATGTCGGGCCCGGCCACGCCGGATACATAGCTGTGGTAGTTGATGGGGCGGCCCACCTCGTCCTCGATGAGGTCCAGCGCCTTGCGCTGGGCGCGCACCTGCTTGCGGCTGATGGCTACGCCGCCGATGCCCTGGGGCGTGCCCTCGATCAGGCCGTCGATGTGGCTCTGCCCGGCGGTGCGGATGACCATGATGTGGTCGGCCCCGTGGTGGGCGGCCATACGCATGCGGCGGATATCATCCTCAAACCGGCCCGAGGCGATCTCGGTGGTGATGACCGGCAGGGGCTGGGGGTCGATGTTTTCAAAGTTGTGCGCGGGCGGCAGGGGCACCGAGGCCTTTAAAGGCTGGGAGCAATCCTGATAGGTGAAGGGGCCCATTTTGAGGCCGGGCACGGGCTTGCGCCAGGTCCAGCCGCGGCGGCGGGGGCGGTACTGATCCAGGTCCTTCAAAATCTCGCGGATGTCGATCTGCTGATCGGGCTTTAACTGATAGCTCATTTTGCCCCCTCCTGAAAGAGTGCGGCCGCCTCGTCCAGCAGCTCGCCCCGGCTGAGCGCCAGGCCGGCTTCCCGCAGGGGCAGCCCGCGCTCGCGGCTCAACTTGTACACCACATGGCCCGCGCCGTGGCTGAGCAGCCCGCGGTCCAGGCAGGCGTCGGCAATGGCCTTGGCCTCCAGCGAGTTAAAGCCCATGCGCAGCAGCACGCTGCGCTCGATGGCCGGGCTGGTGTTTTCGCGGCCGGCCTGCAACAGCGGGTCGGTCAGCTGCTCCACCAGACTCCAGAAGCGCTGGTGCAGCTGCTCGTCGCTCAGGCCCTTCAAATGCGCGCCGCGCTGGGCGTAGTCGTCCGTGCGTTTCATGGCTCCTCCTCACAAGCGGCGCGTACAAAGGCTTGGTCCGCGCGCGTTTCATCCATCAGAAAGGCGATATCCTCCGGCCGCACCGGGCCCGGGAAGTGCTGGCGGGCGTTGCGGATCAGCGAGCGGCGCATCTGCCCAAGGTCGGCCGGCTGTGCTTCAATCAGCTCGGGCGACTGGGGCAGCACAATGCTTTGGCCGGGCGCCTCATCGCGGGGGTTGCCAAAGCGGATGTCGATGCCCCGGCTGCGGGCGAAGGCCAGTTGGGCGTTGTGGTGCTTGCCCGCGCCGGTGTACTCGGTCTCCTGCACCACGATGCATTGTTCGCTTGGCATCTGATGCGCCAGGCTGAAGGCGGCCGCCAGGCTGGTGTTGCCGGCGGGGCCGCGCTCCATGCCCTCCAGGCGGGACAGCGCCTCCGTCATGAAGAATACCTCGCCCTGGGACACCGTGTGGTAGCTATGCAGGTAGCGCAGCGGGCGGCCCGCGCTGCGCGGCACATCCGAGCGGTCGGGCCAGGTGCTGAACGGCATGCCGAAGCCCGTGTGCCCGGTGGTGAAGCTCTTGCGGTTGAACTGGCCGTCGCTGGCCATGTGCAGCCCATGTAGGCTGACGCTGGCCGCAGCTACCGGGGTATCACAGTTTTCCTTCAGCAGGCCGCGGGCGGTGCCGGTCAGGTTGCCGCCGCCGGCGTTGGTGGCGATCACCAGGTCGGGGTCGCGCCCCTCCCGCGCGCGGAACTGGCGGGCGATCTCCGCGCCCAAGGTTTCGATGCCCAGAATGGCATAGGGCGTGTACAGCGAGGCGTTGAAGTAGCCCGTGTCCTCCAGCAGCCGCAGGAAGACGTAGAACAGCTCCGGCCCTACCGTCAGCTGCAATACCTCGGCGCCAAAGGCCTCGCACTTGCGGGCCTTTTCCACAATTTCGGGCTGGCCCACGCCCTGGGAGTCAAAGCACTCCTGCACCACGATGCACCTGAGGCCGGCCTTGGCCGCGCAGCTGGCCACCGCAGCACCATAGTTGCCGCTGGTGGCGGTGACCACGCCCTTGTAGCCCATGCGGCGGGCCATCTCCACGCTGACGGCGGCACGCCGCGCCTTGAAGCTGCCTGAGGGGTTGCTGGCCTCATCCTTGACGAAGATGCGGGCGCCCATGCCGGGCGCGGCACAGGAGCCGGCCAGGGCGGTGATGTTTTTGAGCTCCACCAGCGGCGTGTTGCCGATGGCGTAGTCCCGCTGGATGGCTTCGATCTCCTGCAGGCTAAGGCCGGGGGCGGCCATCATGCCCTCGTAGTCAAAGGCGATGCCGCCCGATTCAAACCGGCTGTAATCCATGCCCACGGCGGCCTTCATGATCTCGGGCCGGCGGGCCATGACGGCCTGGTAGCTGTTGTCACGCATGATGGTCACCTCCGTACAGGCGGTCCCACACCATATTGGCCACCTGACGCAGCTCGGGCACATTGTCGCCAAAGCTGTGGGAGTAGCTGAGCCCATCTTCGATCAGCGTGCCCTGGGCCAGGCGGCCTGCGGCGGTGCGCACGGTGACGGTGTCGCCTATCTGGGCATCCTGGGTCAGGTAGCCCTTGACCCACATCTCCAGCGGCACCCGGGCCGTATCCTCGGGCACCTGGGGGGCGCGCTGCCCGGGGGCGAGCGCTACGCTGTGGATGCGCACCCAGTCTCCCTGCTTATACATCTGTTGTATCCCTCCCAAAGGCGATGGCGCGGTAGTCGCCCATCACGCATCGCGGCACGGGCATGTCCAGCATGGTTTTGAGGCCGGGAGCGGCCGCCACTACAAAGGGCAGCATGTTGCACGCCATGGCGATGGTGCCCAGGCCGCCGTCCACCTCGGGCTTGATGGCCATGCTGACGGGCGGCGTGCCGGTCAGGGTGACGTAGTCGCCCGTATCCACGCCGGCCAACTGCGGCTCGATCTGCTGGGGGTGCAGCAGGCTGATCTTTTCCTCGCCCTGCACAGTCGCCTGGGCGGTCATGTTGACGCCGGCGATGTGGCCCTTGGGCGCGAAGCCGTGGGGGCTTTTGCGGTCCACCTGGGTGACGATGGGCAGCATCTGCTGCTCAAACCCATCGTAGCGGATGCCCAGCGCGTCGCCGATCATGGCGGCCGACTCGGCAAAGCCCACATGCCCGGCCAGCGAGCCATCCTGCACGCCGCGGTCAAAGTCTTCCACCGTGATGCCGATGCCCTGCTCCACCATGACGGCCTGGCCAAAGGGGCTGAGGCTGTTGATGCGCTCGCAGCGCACGTGCTCCACCCGCGTCATGCAGCCGGAGAGGAACACGGCCAGCAGGTCCATCATCATGCCGGGGTTGATGCCCGTGCCCAGGATGCTGACGCCGTTTTCGCGCGCGGCGCGGTCCATCTGCTGCGCCATCTCGGGGGACTGGGCCTCTGGCCAGGCCATCTCCTCGGCGATGGTCAGCACGTTGACACCCGCCTGCACCACCTGCATGACCTTGGGGAATACCTCCTTGACAAAGGAGTTGGTGGCAATGACGCAGATGTCCGGCTTTTTAGAAAGCAGGGCAGCGATATCGCCCGTGACCGTTGCATCGGGCCGGGTACCCCGGGGGGTACCCAGCAGGGCATAGATGCTCTTGCCCTGCTTATCGGGGTGGGTGTCACACACGCCGATGATGTCTACGCCCTGCCGCCCCAGCAGCACGCGGGCGATGCCCGAGCCCATGGCCCCAAAGCCCCACAGGGCAACCTGTACGTTGCGCATTCTTCTCTCCTTCTTTGCTGCCGGCGCGCAGCGAATCATGGCCCGCTGTCGCCCCTGCGATGTCGGAATCTTGCAGATATGGGGGAATACCGTTATGATTTTATCATACTATTGCGCCGATGTATAGACGGGATGCATATACAGACCGCATATACATATTGGGAGACGAAACGGGCTGAAACCCCCATTGTGCTTGTGATTCAGGCGTGTTACATTGCGGTCAGGCGAACAAAACGAATAATTTCGGGCAACCACGAGGAGGATGGCATGGGGCATCACAGGGAGAAGCGCATTGAGCAGATCATGGCGGACTATGTAGGCGCGGCCACCCACACGGCGACAGAGCTGGAGAACAACAACCGGGCGTTCTTCGAGCGCTACTTTGCGTCGGTGGATTACCTCAGGCAGCATCCGCAGCTGTGCGGGTTTTACCCCATTGCGGGCGACGCGCTTGGACGCTGCGTGCCATGGGCGCTGCGCAAGGGGCAGGGTGCACAGACGGTGGTGCTTATCCACCACTCGGACACCGTGGATACCGACGATTACGGCGCGTTAAAGCAATGGGCCTACAGCCCGTACGAGCTGACGCAGCGCTATCACAATGGTGAGGCCGATCTGGATGCCGCCAGTGCCGATGACCTGCACAGCGGAGAGTGGCTGTTTGGCCGCGGCGTGGCGGACATGAAGGGCGGCGCCGCCATCCACATGGCGCTGTTTGAGGAATACGCCGGGGAGGCGGATTTTTCGGGCAACGTGCTGCTGCTGGGCCTGCCCGATGAGGAGAACCTGTCCGCCGGCATGCGCAGCGCCGTGCACCTGCTGGGCGAACTCAAGGAAAAGCACGGCCTGCAATACAGCCTGATGCTGAACATCGAATCTCAGGAGCGCGATGAGCCGAACGACATGCGGGTGTACGACGGCTCGGTGGGCAAGCTGATGCCCATCTGCTATGTGCGCGGCAAGCTGGCGCATGTGGGGCAGGTGTTCAGCGGGCTCAACCCCATCCATATCCTGTCCGAGATTGTGACGGCCACCGAGCTGTGCCCCGACTTTATCGAGCAGGTCGGCAACACCGAGGTGCCGCCGCCCGCCTGGCTGTACTTGAAGGACCGCAAGGAGGTATACGATGTATCCCTGCCGCTGGCCGCCGCCGGGTACATGAGCGTGCTGACGCTCAAGAGCTCCGCGCGCGAAGTGATGGCGCGCGTGCACGATTTGGCGGCAGGCGCCTTTGAGCGCGTCATCGCGCGCGCCAACCGCGGCTACCGCGTCTATATGCAGGACGAGCAGGCGACCTTGCCCTGGAAGGTCAATGTGCAGACATACGATCAGGTGTATCAGCAGGCGCTGCGGGACGCCGGGGACGCCCTGCCGGAGGCCCTGGCGGATTATCAGGCCATTGCCAAGGAGCAGATTGCCCGGGGCACGCTCAGCATGGCGGAGGCCGCCTTCCAGATGATCGAGCGCACGGTGGCCCACCTCAAAAGTGCGGAGCCGCTGGTGGTGCTGGCCATGTCGCCGCCCTACTATCCGCATGTCCACAACAGCATGCTGCCAGACGGCGCGCCGCAGATCACCGGGCTGCTCGAGTACCTGGCGCAGTATACCGGGGAAAAGCTGAATAGCAGCTTCCATGTCAAGAGCTTTTACACCGGCATATCCGACCTCAGCTACGCGCTGTATGAGCGCAATCTGGAAAACGCGGACTACATCCGCGCCAACATGCTGCTGTGGGGCGAAATCTACGACATCCCGCTGGATGAAATCCGGGATCTGTCCATCCCGGTGCTCAACATCGGCCCCTGGGGCAAGGATTTGCACAAGTATACAGAGCGCGTGCACATGAAGGATTTGCTGGAGCGCGTGCCTGCGCTGGTGGACGCGGCCATTAGGCATTTGCTACAGTAGTTATTGATCAATCAACAAAACACACCCCCGGCAGGCGCAGCGGCCTTCCGGGGGTTTTTGGTGGTAGATAGGTTTTAACCCTATGCCCTCATCAGCGGCATGCTCATGCATCGGGGGCCGCCGCGCCCGCGCCCCAGCTCGCTGCCGGGCACCTCGATGGTTTCGATGCCGTGGTCGCGCAGGATGGCGTTGGTGATGGTGTTGCGGTCGTAGACGATGACCTTGCCCGGTGCCACGCACAGGGTGTTGCTGCCGTCGTTCCACTGCTCGCGCTGGGAGGCAATGCTGTCCATGCCGCCGCAGCGGATGAGGGTGACCGGGCCGCCGCCGATGTTGCGCTGGAGGATCCGGTCAAAGGGGCCGGTCTGCTCCTGCACCTGCACGGTGCCCTTGGCCCCGGGCGTCAGCCGCCAGGCGCGCAGCGTGGGCAGAATGCCCGGGTGCACGGTGAAGGCATCGCGGTCCACCTGGGTGAACACTGTATCCAGGTGCATATAGGCGCGGATGTTGGGGATGTCGATAGCCAGCACCGCCTTGAAGCCGCTTTGCTCGTCGGCGAACAGCCTTTGCGCCAGCAGCTCCACGGCCTCGGGCGTGGTGCGCTGGGACAGCCCGGCCGTCAGCAGCCCGTTATCCAGGCACAGCAGGTCGCCGCCCTCGATGCTGAAGGGCACATCCGGGTCGTAGTACATGGGCACGCGGCCCACATAATCCAGATGATAGTTGAGGATGTAGTTGCCGTAGATGGTCTCCCGCTGGCGGGAGGGGGCATGCATGCGGCTGATGGCGGCGCCCGAGCCCAAAATAGCAAAGGGATCGCGCGTGAAGTACAGGTTGGGGATCGGGTCCAGTATAAAGCGCGGCTCGTCGCTGAAGGCGTTGGCCAGCGGGTGGTGGGCGGGGCGCAGCAGCTCCCGGTCGGTCACGCCGGACATGGTTTTGAGCACCAGGTCCTTCTCGTCCGGGATGTCCATCAGCAGGGCAAACAGCTCCTTGCGGTAGTAGCGGCCCACATCGCCCGAGCGATCAATGAACTCCGTGATAAACTGCCTGCGCATATCCTCCGACGGGCGCAGGGTATCGGCTACCCGGTCGGACAGGTAGACGACTTCCGCGCCATATCGGCGCAGGGTGTCGGCAAAGGCATCATGCTCCCGCTGGGCGCCTGACAGGTAGGGGATGTCATCAAACAGCATGCGGGACAGGTGCCCGGGCGTCAGCTGTTCAAGCTCGGTGCCGGGGCGATGCAGCAGAACCCGGCGCAGCGGGCCGATTTCACTACGGACGGATAGTTTCATGAGGGGTCCTCGTTTTCGTTCAATTTTTTCACACATTAAGTATAGCATGGCACCGACAAAATGTATACGCCAAAATGTATATACATTTTGGCGTATACATTTGCATTTGTTGAATCCCTTTTACCACTATGTTAAAATAGCATGCCGCAATATTGCGGCGGCGGGAGGCGTGGGTTGCTCAACCTGTTTAAAAGGCGCAGGGCCCTGTATTCGGACGGCGTGATCGAGCTGCATCTGGCCGATGCCGGCCTGCGCGATGACCATAGCGGCATTGTGGACGGATACACCTTTGACATCCGCCCCGCGGGCAGCAGGCACACCGTGGGCTACATCAGCCTGAGGCTGGGGGAAAGCCCGGCGCTGTACTACCTGGGCCACATCGGCTACCGCGTGCACGCCAGCCACCGCGGCCAGGGCTACGCGCGGCGCGCGCTTGTGCTGCTGATCCCCCTGATGCGCCGGGAGGGCCTGCTGCATCCTGTCATCACCACCAATGTGGACAACCTGCCCAGCCGCTACACCTGCCTGAAGGCCGGCTGCGTGCTGGAGCGCATCACCCCCGTGCCGCCTGCCCACCGCGAGGTGTGCGCAGGGGCGCAGTGGAAGTGCCGCTACATCTTGCCCATCCCGCGGGCAGAGGAAAAGGAGGGCCCATGATCATACCCGTGCTGGGCATCCCCTCCCACGTGGAGCAATGGGGCAGCGGCGAGGAGGAGATCTTGCTGCTGCACGGCTGGGGCAGGGCCGTGACGCTGGAGCGGCACCTGGCCCCGCTGGCCCGACTGCTGGCAGACGACGGCTGCCGCGTGACGGCGCTTGAGTTTCCGGCCCATGGCCAAAGCGGCAAGCCGCAGGATACCTGGGGCGTGCCCGAGTATGCCCAGTGGACCCAGGCCGCCATGGACGCGCTGGATATCAAGCAGGCCACTATCGTGGCCCACAGCTTTGGCGGGCGGGTGGCCCTGTGGCTGGCGGCCAATCAGGCACAAAGGGTGCGCCGCCTGGTGCTGACCGGGGCGGCTGGCCTGCGGCGCGAACAGACGGCTGAGGAGCAGGCGGCGGCTGAGCGCTATCAGCGCCAGAAGAAGGCGCTGGACGGCATCAAAGCCGTGCCGCTGCTGGGCCGGGGCGCCGCATTATTACAAAAGACGCTGCGCGACCGCCGCAGCTCGCCCGACTATCTGGAGGCCGATGAGGACATGAAGGCCACCTTCGTGCGCATCGTGTCGCAGGACCTGCGGCCGCTGCTGGCCCACATCACGCAGCCCACGCTGCTGGTATGGGGCGAGCAGGACGATGCCACCCCGCTATGGATGGGGCAGGAGATGGAGCGGGCCATTAAGGATGCCGCGCTGATTGTATTTGAAGGGCGCGGGCACTTTGCCTACCTGGAGGAGGCAGGCCGCTTTGCGGCCATCGTAAAGGCATTGATCAGGGAGGACGCAAAACAGAGTGTCTGATGACTTTTTGACCTGGGTGCTGTGGCTGTCCCCGGCGCTGGCCTGCGTGCCGGCAGCCAAGGGGCTGGTGCACCTGTTTCAGCTGAGCAGCTACCAGTACGGCGGGTACTTGCAGGCGCTGCGCCGCCGCTGGAAGCAGGAGATGCTGCCCGGCGTGGCCCTTGGTGTACTATCGTTTGGGGCATGCGTGGCGGCCGACTACCTGGCGCGCTCGGGCGGCAGGCTGTGGTTGCTGGTTGGTGCTGTGCTGACCATCGTGGCCGGGCTTGCGCTGGGCTACGCCACGCATAGCCGCAGGCGCAGCGTAAAGCCGCTGCGCTACACCCCGCGGGTGGTGCGCCTGTTTGCCGCGCTGCTGGTTGTGATGACTTTGCTGGCGGTGGCGCTGCGCGCCGTGCTGCCCGTACTGGGCGCAAGCGCGCTGCTGCCGCTGCTGCTGCCGCTGTGGCTGGCGCTGGCCGCGCTGCTGGCGCTGCCGGTGGAGCAGCTGATCAAGCACCTGTACCAGCGGGATGCCCGCCGCATTTTGGATGCGCAAAAGGGGCTGATCCGCATCGCCGTCACCGGCAGCTACGGCAAGACGTCGGTCAAGTTTTTTCTGCAGACGCTGCTGCGACAGCGCTACAGCGTGCTGGCCACCCGGGGCAGCTTCAACACGCCCATGGGCCTCACCCGCGTTATTCGCGAGGACATGGAGCCCGCCCACCGCGTGTTCATCGCCGAGATGGGCGCCCGTCACCGGCAGGACATCCGGGAGCTGTGCCGCCTGGTCAAGCCCCACATCGGCATTTTAACCGCCGTCGGCCCCCAGCACCTGGAGACCTTTGGCACCATCGAGCGGGTGCGCGACACCAAGTACGACCTCATCCGCTCGCTGCCTGAGGATGGCATGGCCGTGTTCATCAACGATGGCGCCATCGTGCGCGGGCTGTACGACCAGACGGGCGGCAAGCCGCGGCTGATCGTGGGCCAGCCGGGGGACGACCTGTGGGCCGAGGGGGTGGAGGCCACGCTGGAGGGCACCTCCTTCATGCTGTGCTTAAAGGACGGCACGCGCCTGCGCTGCCACACGCAGTTAATCGGCGGGCACAACCTGCAAAACGTGCTGCTGGCCGCCGCGGTGGCGCGCCACTTGGGGCTGAGCGATGCCCAGCTGCGGCGCGGCATCGAGGCGCTGGAGCCGGTGGCCGCCCGCTTCAAGCCGGAGAAGACGGACGACGGCCGCACCATCATCAACAACGGCTTCAACGCCAACCCCGAGAGCAGCCGCGCGGCGCTGGAGCTGCTCAAGGAGTATGCGGGACGCCGCATCGTGGTGACGCCCGGCTTTGTGGAGATGGGCGAGCAGGAAAAGGCCTTCAACCGCCAGCTGGGCGAGCGCATGGCCGATTCCTCCGATCTGGCGCTATTGATCGGCCCCAAGCGCACGCTGCCCATCCGCGAGGGGCTGCTGGCCCGGGGCTTTGACGAGGGTAGCATCCACGCCTTCCAAAGCCTGAAGGAGGCCCAGGCATGGATAGATGAGCACAAGGCGGCGGGCGACGTGGTGCTCTATGAAAACGACCTGCCCGACCACTACAGTGAATCATGAGAGGGGGAGCGCGATGAATAAACTGCAATTAGGCGTGATCTTCGGCTCCCGCAGCTGTGAGCACGAGGTGTCGGTCATCTCGGCGGTACAGCTGATGCGGCACGTGGACCGCGAAAAGTACGATGTGATCCCTGTCTATATCTCCCAGGAGGGGGCCTGGTACACGGGCAGCCCGCTGATGGAGATCGGGACATACGCCCCCGCCTTCAAGGCGGATTTGCCCGGTATCACCCGCGTGCAGCCCGATGTCACCGCCCGCTCGGGCGCGCTGATCGGCTACGATCGCGGCAGCCTGCTGCGGGGCGGCGGGCGCAGCATCGTGGCGCGGCTGGATTGCGCGATTCCGGTGATGCACGGCCTGCACGGGGAGGATGGCAGCCTGCAAGGGCTGCTTGAGCTGATGGACATCCCCTACGCCTCCACGGGCGTTGCGGGCAGCGCCATCGCCATGGATAAGATCATGATGAAGCAGTGCTTCCGCGGCATGGGCTTTCCCGTGCTCAAGGACCTGGCCCTCACCCGCAGCGCCTGGAAGAAGGACGCGGTAGAGGTGATCAAGCGGGTGGAGGCCGCGCTGCCCTACCCCTTGTATGTGAAGCCTGCCAACCTGGGCAGCTCCATCGGCGTCAGCCGGGCGGAGGACTTTCAATCCCTCAGCGACGCGCTGGAATTGGCCTTCAGCTACGACCGGCGCGTGCTGGTGGAGGAGGCGGTAAACAAGCCCATCGAGGTCAACTGCGCCGTGTTGGGCTTTGACGATGAGGTGATGCCCTCGGTGGTGGAGATGCCGGTTACCGGCGGCGAGCTGCTGGACTTTGAGGGCAAGTACCTGCGCGGCGGCGGGGCCAAGGGCATGGCGTCCCTCAGCCGCGTGGTGCCCGCCCCCATCGGCCAGGCGCTGACCCAAAGGGTGCGCGACCTGTCGTGCGATATCTTCCGCGCGCTGGACTGCAAGGGCGTCATCCGCGTGGACTATATGATTGACCCCGCTACCGATCAACTCACCATTACGGAGATCAACGCCATCCCGGGCTCCCTGGCCTTCTACCTGTGGGACAAGAGCGACCCTGTGATCACCTACCCCCGGCTGATCGACCACATGGTGACCTGCGCGCTGCGCGCCTGGGAGGAGAAGGAGGAGAACAACCTGGCGTTCAAATCTGCCATCCTCAAAAGCGTGAAGCTGGAAGGCGCCAAGGGCACAAAGGGGGCCAAGGCATGAGCGGCGCTGTGAACATATGGGATTATGCGGGCCGGCGCGTGCACATGGTAGGCATCGGCGGCAGCAGCATGTCCGGCCTGGCTGAGATGCTGCACACGGACGGCTTTGTGGTATCGGGCTCGGACAGCGCGGACGGCTACGCCCTGGACAAGCTGCGCCGCCTGGGGCTGGCGGTATATGCCGGGCACGACCCGCAGCGCGCCGCCCAGGCCGACCTGCTGGTCTACTCCGCCGCCATCAGCCCGAATGACCCTGAACGCGTGGCCGCAGGCGAGCGGGGCATCCCCCAGGTGGAGCGCGCCGAACTGCTGGGCCAGCTGATGCGCGGCTACGAGCAGACGGCCTGCGTGTGCGGCACCCACGGCAAGACCACGGCCTCGGCCATGCTGTCCCAGGTGCTGCTGGACGCGGGCAAGGACCCCACCGTGCACATCGGCGGCTCGCTGGATTACCTGGGCGGCGGCTCCCGCGTGGGGGGCAAGGGCGTGTTTGTCGCCGAGGCGTGCGAGTTTAACCGCAGCTTTTTGCACATGCCGCCCACCATGGCCATCATTACCAACATCGAGGAAGACCACCTGGACTGCTACCGCGACCTGGATGACATCCAGCACGCGTTTGAGCAGTTTGTGGACCTGTTGCCCCGGGACGGACTGTGCATCGGCCTGGCGGACGACCCCCGCGTGATGCAGGTGATGCAGCGCTCGGGCCGCAGGTTCATCACCTTCTCGCTGAGCGGCCCGGCCGACTGGACGGCGGGCGGCCTGCGCTATGATGAGCACGGCTGCGCCGCCTTTGAGGCGCGCTGCCGGGGCGAGGCCAAGGGGCAGATTGCCCTGCGGGTGGCGGGCGACTTCAACGCCCTGCACGCCCTGGGCGCGCTGGCGGCGGCGGTGGAGCTGGGGGCGGAAGCCGAGGCTGCCTGCCGGTCGCTGTCGGCATTTGCCGGCGCGCACCGGCGGTTTGAATATACCGGCACGGTGCAGGGCATGCGCCTGTACCACGACTATGGGCACAACCCGGCCGAGATGCAAAGCGCCGTGAGCGTGGCCAACATGCAGGGCCGCCGCGTGATCGCCGTGATGCAGCCGCATACCTTTAGCCGGGTCAAGGGGCTGTTTGACGGCTTCCTCACCTGCACGCAGGCGGCGGATATCACGCTGGTGACCGATATCTATGCCGCCCGCGAAATAGACCCCGGCGACATCCACAGCCGCATGCTGGTGGCGGGCATGCGTGCCCAAGGCATCGACGCGCACCTGACCCCCACCTTTGACGATACCGAGCGATGGCTGCTCGAACACGGCCGCGAGGGCGACCTGGTGCTCACCATGGGCTGCGGCAACATCAACCTGCTCAACGACCAGATGCAGCAGCACTGGGACGACCGACAACCACCGCTGGAGGGCTGAATGGCAAACGACCGTCTACAAAGAATCCGTAACTTCTGCATCATTGCGCACATCGACCACGGCAAGTCCACGCTGGCCGACCGCATCCTGGAGAAGACCGGCGTCTACCAGCAGCGGGAGATGATGGACCAGATCATGGACTCCATGGAGCTGGAGCGCGAGCGCGGCATCACCATCAAATCCAAGGCCGTCAGCATGCGCTACACCGCCCAGGATGGGCAGGAGTATACCCTCAACCTGATCGACACCCCCGGGCATGTGGACTTTACCTACGAGGTAAGCCGCGCCCTGGCCGCCTGCGAGGGCGCGCTGTTAGTGGTGGATGCCACCCAGGGCGTGGAGGCGCAGACGCTGGCCAACGTGTACCTGGCGCTGGAGCACGACCTGGAGACCATCCCCGTGGTCAACAAGATCGACCTGCCCAGCGCCGATCCGGACGAGGCCTGCCGCGAGGTGGAGGAGATGATCGGCCTGGATACATCCCACTCCCCGCGGGTATCGGCCAAGCTGGGCACGGGCATCGACCAGGTGCTGGAGGTCATCGTGCAGCACATGCCGCCGCCCAGCGGGGATGAAAACGCCCCCCTTCAGGCGCTGGTGTTTGACGCGGTGTACGACAACTACCGCGGCGCCATCTGCTTTGTGCGCATCGTTAACGGCGTGCTGCGGCCCGGCATGCGCATGCGCATGATGCAGACCGGGGCCGAGTTTGACGTGGTGGAGGTGGGCATCCGCAGCCCGGGCTATGTGCCCCGGGACGCGCTGCTGGCAGGCGAGGTGGGCTATGTATCGGCCTCCATCAAGGAGGTGGGCGACACCCGCGTGGGCGATACCATCACCGATGCGGCCCGACCGGCCGAGGAACCGCTGCCCGGCTACAAGGCAGTGACGCCCATGGTGTACTGCGGCATCTACCCGGCCGACGGCAACGACTATGGGGCGCTGACCGACGCGCTGGAGAAGCTGCGCATGAACGATGCCAGCCTGCACTACGAGCCCGAGACCAGCGCCGCGCTGGGCTATGGCTTCCGCTGCGGCTTTTTGGGCCTGCTGCATATGGAGATCATTCAGGAGCGCCTGGAGCGCGAGTTTGACCTGGACCTGATCACCACCGTGCCCAACGTCATCTACGAGATCAACAAGGCCAACGGCGAAAAGCTGATGGTGGACAACCCCACCAACCTGCCGCCGGTGGGCGAAATCCTGTCCATGGAGGAGCCCTTTGTATTTGCCACCATCTTCACACCGCAGGACTATGTGGGCACGCTGATGCAGCTGTGCCAGGACAAGCGCGGCGTGTTCCGCGATATGCAGCACGAGGGCGGCCGCGTCAAGCTGACGTACGACCTGCCGCTTAACGAGGTCATCTACGACTTCTTTGACCAACTCAAGAGCCGCAGCCGCGGCTATGCCTCGCTGGACTATGAGCTCAAGGGCTACCAGGAAAGCCAGCTGGTCAAGCTGGATATTCTGCTCAACGGCGAGCTGTGCGATGCCTTCACCATGATTGTCCACCGGGACAAGGCCTACGAGCGGGGCCGCTCCATGGCCGAAAAGCTGCGCGAGGTGATTCCGCGCCAGCAGTTTGAGATTCCCATCCAGGCCGCCATCGGCGGCAAGGTCATCGCCCGGGAAACCGTCAAGGCCGTGCGCAAGGACGTGCTGAGCAAGTGCTACGGCGGCGACATCACCCGCAAGAAGAAGCTGCTGGAAAAGCAGAAGGAAGGCAAGAAGCGCATGCGCCAGTTTGGCAAGGTGGAGCTGCCCAGCGAGGCCTTTATCGCTGTGCTGAAGATGGGGGACGATAAATAATGCAGGACCATACGCCGGACCAAACCTCGAATCAAACCCCAAAGGAGCAGCCCCCGGTCAGGAAAAATGCCACCGGCAAGCGCCTGCTGATTGCCCTGCTGGCCATCGCCCTGGCGGCCGGCGGCCTGTACTTCGCCCTGCGCGAGGATGAGGAGGCCGTGATGCGTCGCCAGCAGGAGGCGATGGAGCAGGCCATGAAGGACGAGGAGCAGGAGGTGGAGGTCGAGTTCCGCGTGGAGGTAGACCCGGCCGACCTGTCTCAGGCGGAGGGGCTGGACGCGGCCTGGATGAACATCCTGCTGCTGGGCACCGACGGCTGGGGCAGCAGCCTCAACCAGGGGCGCAGCGACGCCATGCTGGTGCTGTCGGTCAATGAGCAGACGGGGGAGCTGAAGCTCACCAGCCTGGTGCGCGACATGCTGGTGCCCATCCCGGGCGCCAGCCGGGGCGACCGCATCAACACGGCCAACGCCTATGGCGGCCCGCTGCTGGCCATCAAGACGGTCAACGAGCTGCTGGGGGTCAATATCGCCCGGTACTGCTCGGTCAACTTCCTGGGCTTTGCCGAGGTGGTCAACCTTTTGGGCGGGGTGGAGCTCACCCTCAGCGAGGGCGAGGCCCGGCTGTCCGGCGCCGAAAAATCCGACCTGCCCCAGCGCCTCAGCGGCTATCAGACGCTGGAGTACTCCCGCATCCGCGCGCTGGACAATAACTTTGGCCGCAATGAGCGCCAGCGCAAGGTGCTCAACGCCCTGCTGGAGCAGGCGCGCGGCCAGGACAGGGACACCGTGATGCAGGCCATCACCGAAAGCCTGCGCTGGATGAGCACCAACCTGACGGCCGAGGAGGCGCTTACCCTGGCGATGGGCGCCCTCAACAACCAGAAGCAGCTGGAACTGCTCAGCCTGCCGCCCGAGGGCAAGTACCGCTTTGCCCGCACCCAGGGCGGCGCCAGCGTGATCGAGTTTAATCAGAACACGGTGCGCGATGCCTTTCACCAGTTTGTATACGGGCAGGACAGCCCGGATGCAGCATCGGATCAACGAAAAGGACAACAAACATGAGACGTTTGACAGCTTTATTCTGTGCAATGCTTCTGGTATTCAGCCTGTTTCTTCCTGCTGTGCGCGCAGAGGATGGCCTCCGCCAATTGGAGGAGGCGCTGATGGATGACGCCCGGGAAGTGGAGGTGGCCGACAGTTTTCGCATCGCAGTGGATGCGGGAGACCTGTCTGCTGTGCAAGGCTTGGACCCTGATTGGGAGAACATCCTGATTCTGGGGACGGATACAGGCAACGCACAGCTGAATTATGGCCGCACGGATGCCATGATGGTGCTGTCGGTCAATACCCGCACCGGTGAATTGAAGCTGACCAGCCTGGTGCGGGATATGTTGGTGGATATTCCGGGGTTGAACAATCAAAACCGCATCAACACCGCTAACGCCTTTGGGGGCCCGCTGCTGGCCATGAAAACCGTGAATCAGGTACTGGGTTTGAATATTGCGCGCTATGCCTCCATCAACTTCGGCGGCTTTGTCCGGGTGATTGATCACCTGGGCGGCGTTTCGTTGGTGCTCAGCCCCGGCGAAGCGGGGATCATTGGCCTGTCCGGTTCGGATGAGGCGCGCCTACTGAACGGAAAACAGGCATTGGAGTATGTGCGCATCCGCTCGTTGGACAGCAACTTCGGCCGCAATGAGCGCCAGCGCAAGCTGTTGATCGCCCTGTTGGCACAGGTGAAGGAAAAAGACATGTCGGAGGTAATGGATGCCGCGGCTGAGGTCTTGGCGCTCGTCGCGACCAACCTGACAACAGCAGAGTTGATGCCCCTGCTGCTGGCGGCCCTGAAGGGCGGCGGGCAGATTGTGCCGCTCAGCCTGCCTGCCGAGGGACAGTATCGCCTCACCCAGACCGACAGCGGCGCCAGTGTAGTGGCCTTTGATGCGGAAGCAGTCCGCCAGTCCTTTCACCAGTTTGTGTACGGGCAGGATGCGCCCGCTGCCTCGAAGTGATGCTGCACGCCTTCGTTCAGCATAAGGAGTTTATGCACCCATGAGATGCCCCAGCTGCGGCAAGTGGAACCGCGCCACCTTCCCGGTATGCTTCTCCTGCGGAGAGCCGCTGCCCCAGGCCCAAGGGCCGGCGGCGCGCGTTGCCGCGCCCCCGGAGGATAAGAAGGAGCAGCCGGTAACCGTCGTCTACGATGAGTACGGCGACGAGCGCACTTTGGTGGACCCCAAGGACCGCCTGGCCGAGGAGATGCAGGACCTGCACCACCGCAAGGCCCAGGGGGAGCTGCGCCAGGAGGAGCTGCGCCGCCAGGCGGCCAGCAAGGGCTTTGCCCCCACCGGCACAGGCGTGACGGCGGCCAGCCGGCGCAGCCGCGTGTTTGTGGAGGCCGGGCGCATGCGCTCCGCCTACCCGCAGCCCGATGAGCAGCAGGTGGACTATGACGGCTACACGGCATCGCCCACCTATGCCCGCGCCACCGATGAGCTGGGCGCCATCCCCGAGGCCAGGCGCGCCCGCGGCTCCATGAACATCCCGTTGCCCGGCGCCGGCGCGCGGCGCCCCCGTCTTTTTGGCGTGCGGCGCGCGCTGCCCTACCTGGCGGTGCTGCTGATATTGCTCAGCCTGGGCTACGCGGGCTACCGCTACCTCTACCTGCCCATGCGCCAGCAGCAGGAGGTGCCTGAGGAGCAGCAGGTGCAGGTGACCGCCTCCATTCTGGACGACATGGCGGCGCACACCATCCGCATCCCCGCGCCCGAGGGCTCGCAGATCTATGTCAAGGAGCTGCGCCGCAGCTACATCGTCACCGGCGGGTACGCCACCTTTCAGGTGCAGGATTATATCTGGTACGAGATGGATGAAAACGTCATCCAGCCCAGCATGGATGTGACGCTCACGCCCTTTATCCGCACCAGCGCGGGCGAGCAGGTGCAGATGGCCCCGGTCAACTACACCATCGACATCCCCCTGTCGCCGCTGACGCTCATCCGGCCGGATGTCACCTATGTGCAGACGGCCACGCCCATCTACAACGTGCAGTTCCACGTGATGCAGCACAGCACGGTCTTTATCAACGGGGAGGATTTTTCCTCCTACGTCAACACGCAAAACGGCTACATCAGCTACAACGCGCCCATCCAGCCCATCGGCGAAAACAAGATTCACATCGTGGTGCGCAGCCAGTACTACCGCGAGAACGAGGTCACCCTCACCATCTTCCGCTCGGTGCAGGATATCCCGCTGGACCTGGCCAGCACATTGACCGACCGCAGCAGCAAGCCCACCATGACCATCTCGGCCACCACCCGCGCCGGCGCCCAGGTGACCATCCTCAGCCCGTACCACAATATGGATGCCAGCCAGCTGGCCTCCACCGGTGCGTTCAAGTTTGATGCGGTGTTCAACCGCATCGGCACCAACACCGTGGTGATCCGGGCGGATTACCCGGGGCGTGAGCCCACCACGGTGGAGTATGATGTGTACTACCTGCCCGACCCCGACCACTACACCCCCAAGGCCTGGGGGCTGGATGAGAAGTACGGCTATGCCGACCTGCTGGCCAACCTGCCCACCCGGGTGAGAAACACGCAGATCTATGTGATGACCGGGCCGGTGCTGCGCGTGGTGTCCACCAAGCCGCAGTTAGTGATTATCGACTGCTCGGATGGCCGCTCGACCAGCCCGCTGGAGGTGATGGTGGAAAACCAGACCAAGACCCAGTGGCAGGTGGGCGAGCGCTATCGCCTGTACGCGGACACGTCGGGCAGCTACGGCGGCATCCCCCGCCTGACCGCGCGCTACACCTACAAGCCCAAGGATTAGGGGCGAAAACAGATAATAAAAGGCCGTGGTTTCAGCGAAGCCACGGCTTTTCCCATATATGCTTTTTTCTATTTGCCCGGCACCCGCTGCCTGGTCACGCCGATGCCCACCACATCGGGCTGGCGGCGCGTCTTGGTGCCGCTGTTGTAGGTGCCCGGGTCCATCACGATGTCTCCCATGAAGATCATGGCCGCCGTCTGCCCGCCATCCAGCGTAAAGGCATCGGTGCAGCCCTCCTCTAACAGGCGGTCGGCCACAAAGCTCAGGCCCGCGCCCCCGCTGCGCTTGTTGCGCCCCTCCACCATGATGCCCACGAAGTGGCCGGGGCCGGCTACCCCGATGGCGCTGCGCGGCTCGCGGGAGCTGTAGTTGGCCGTGCGCTCCTCCTTCACGCCGTCACGGATCAAAATGGGGCCGAAGGAAAACACGTCCGTCGCCCCGGCGGCCAGGTAATCCTGCCCGGTCATCTCGCCCGGGGTGTGAACGGCCATGCGCCCATCGGGGTACAAGCTCAGCTCGTCCAGCGGCGGGATGTTGACGTTGGCCTTGGTGTAGGTCTTTTCGTGGATGATGCGCCCATCGCGGATGATGATGCCGGGGTACTTCTTGTTGTACACCCGCCAGGTATACAGGTCGCCGTTCTGGGCGTACACCAGGCGGTGCTGGCGGGCGATCTGCTCGGGCTTGGCGATCTCCCGGCCGGGCTTTTGCGGGCTCTGGCTCCAGCCACGGAAGGCCAGTTCGCCCCTGAAGCGGATGTGGGCGATGAAGTAGTACACCCGCCCGTAGCGCAGCTTGGCCATGCGCCGCTCGATCTCTACCCGCAGGCTTTGGTCCACATAGAGCCACCGCCCGCCTTCTTTGTCCGCGTGGATGAAGGCCGGGCCGTTCTTGCTGAGTGGCTCCCTTAGAAAGCCCTGGCCGTCCACCTCGGGGTAGCCCGCAAAAGGGGCGGGGGCCTCATAGGGCAATGGCGTGGCGGCCGGGGCCTGGCCTGCTCGTGCAGGGGTCAGCAGGCACAGCAGCGCCAGCGCCAGGGCGGCGATGCGGCCGGCTTGCCTCACGGCTGGGCCGTCAGCCGGGCCAGCTCCTGCTCCACGGGCTGCTCGGCCTCGCGCATGGCCTGCAGGGTTTTGTCCATCAGCTCATCCAGCGGCCAGCCCAGCAGCTCGGCACCCTGGGCGATGACCTCCCGGGAGCAGCCAGCGGCAAAGGCCTTGTCCTTATACTTCTTTTTGAGGGATTTTAATTCCATATCCTGGGCGGATTTGGAGGGGCGCATCAGCGTGGCCGCGAAGATCAGGCCGGTCAGCTCATCGGCGGCGAACAGCACCTTTTCCATGGGGTGCACGGGCTCGGGCGAGTTGGGGTTGTGCCCCCAGCCGTGGGCGCATACCGCGTGCACCAGGCGCTCGTCGGCGCCTATTTCCGCCAGCAGCTCGGGCGCCTTGGCGCAGTGCTGGTCGGGCCACATCTCAAAGTCGATGTCGTGCAGCAGGCCCACCAGGCCCCAGAAATCCTGCTCGGCTTCGTAGCCCTGCTCCCGGGCGTACCAGCGCATCACCTGCTCCACCGTCAGCGCGTGGCGGATGTGGAAGGGCTCCTTGTTGTATTTCTGCAGCAGGGCCAGTGCCTGTGTGCGGTCAATCATGGCGTCGTCCTCCTTGGCGTTGATGAGGGCATTATACACGCCTGCCCGGCGGCGGGCAAACCACCAGCATTGCGCTTGAATGCGCTGCACCCGCATGCTACAATCCCTGTGATTGCATAGCCAACGGATAAATGAGGAGGCCCCCATGACCCACAGCCCCGTACTGGCAGCCAGGGAGCTGCGCTGGCAGACCCGGCTCTTTCTGGCGGGGGAGGGCGGGCAGCCTTTGCTGACGGCCACCCTGCGCGCGCCCCACGCCCTGCGGCAGGAAGACGCCTTTCATCAGGCCTTTTTTGCCTGCTGCGCCCGGCTGGAGCAGGCGCTGCATTCAGCGGGCCTGGAGGGCCGCCTGCTGCTGGAAACCCGGGATGCCGAGGGCCCGGCCCGCCACTATGCCGTGGCGGATGCTCGCGCGGCCAAGCAGGCGGCCATCCGCTTTGAGGAAACCCAGCCCGGCGGCGCGCTGCTGGACCTGGATGTGATGGATATGGACGCAAAGCCCCTGTCCCGGGCCGATCTGGGGCTTGCGCCCCGCGCCTGCGCGGTATGCGGGGCGCGGCCGGCGGCGGGCTGCATTGCAGGCCGTGCCCATGACAGCCATCAGACGGAGGCAGCCTTCCGCGCCCTGCTGCCCCGGGTGGAGGACGAGGCGGCGCGGGCAGCCCGGCTGGCCTTGCTCAGCCTGCTGTACGAGGTGTCGGTCACGCCCAAGCCCGGCCTGGTGGACCGTGCGGACAACGGCGCGCATGATGACATGGATTTCTATACCTTCCTGCGCAGCGCGGCGGCGATTGCCCCTTACTTTGCCCGGTGCGCGGCGCTGGGGCAGCAGCCCGGCATCCCGGCGGACGCGCTGCTTGGCCGCCTGCGGCCCCTTGGCCTGATGGCCGAGCAGGCCATGGCCCGGCAAACCGGCGGCGTCAACACCCACAAGGGGCTGATCTTCTCGCTGGGCATCCTGTGCGCGGCGGCCGGCCGGCTGGGGGAAAAGCGGGATGCCGGGGCGCTGTGCGCCCTGGCCGGGCAGATTGCCCAGCCCGCCCTGGAGGATGCGGCCGATGCCAGCCACGGCGCGCGGGTGCGGCAGCGCTATGGCGACCTGGGGGCGCGGGGCGAGGCGGCGGCGGGCTTTCCCTCCGCATTGGCCGCACTGCCCGTGCTGCGGGAGGCCATGCATAAGGGCGAAGGCCCCGACCGCGCCGGCGCGCGGGCGCTGCTGGCGCTGATCGCCCGGGTGCGTGATACCAATGTGCTCTACCGCGCGGGCGAGGAAGGGCTTACCTACTTGCAGCAGGGCGCCAATGACCTGCTGGCGCGGGACATACCGCCCGAGGAGCTGGCTGCCTTCTCCCGCCAGGTGGCGGCCCGGGGCATCAGCCCGGGCGGCAGCGCAGACCTGCTGGCGGTGGCGTTCTTTTTGCATTTGTATGAGGGTGATGCGTAATCAGCCGCGCTTGCCCACAATCCTTGCGGCATGGTATACTGTGTGCGAAATGACGGAGGACCTATGCAAACGCACACACCCAATGCTTTGACTGACGCTCTGCCGCAGGAAGAGCTGTTTTTTGACAGACCCATGTCGGCCTACACCACCATCAAGGTGGGGGGGCCGGCTGCCATGATGATGGAGGCCCATAGCGCCCAGCAGGTCGCCCGGGCGATTCAGGCGGCCAGGCAGCGCGGCATCCCCACGCTGCTGCTGGGCAATGGCTCCAACCTGCTGATGGATGACGCGGGCTTTGACGGCCTGGTGATTCGCTTTGGCGAAGCCTTTTCCCAGGTGAAGCTGGAGGGCAACACTCTGACCGCCCAGGCCGGTGCCTCGCTGATGGCGCTCAGCCGCCTGACGGTGGAGCACAGCCTGGCCGGGCTTGAGTTTGCGGCCGGCATCCCGGCCTCGCTGGGCGGCGCCGCGCTGATGAACGCCGGCGCCTACGGCGGCGAGATGGCCCATGTGATCCGCCATGTGGACTGCCTGGACCCCCAGGGCCGGGCGGTGCGCCTGCAGGTGAAGGACATTGGCTACGGCTACCGCGACAGCCGCATGATGCGCGAGGGCTATACCGTGCTCAGCGCGTGCATGGAGCTCAAGCCCGGCGACGGCGAAGCGATCCGCCGCTGTGTGCAGGAGAACCAGATGCACCGCCGCAACAAGCAGCCGCTCACCTACCCCAGCGCCGGCTCCTTTTTCAAGCGGCCGCCGGGATACTTTGCCGGCGCCCTTATTGAGCAGGCCGGCCTGAAGGGGTGCCGCAGGGGCGCTGCGCAGGTCAGCGAGCTGCATGCCGGCTTTCTGATCAACCTGGGCGGCGCCACGGGCCAGGATTTTCGCTCGCTGGTGGCCCATGTGCAGGACACGGTGGAGCAGCGCAGCGGCGTGTGGCTGGAGCCCGAGGTGCGCATCATCGGCCGCCGCGGCGCATGAACTTCACCGCCACCGTCAAGCAGGAGCTGATCTCCCTCCCGCTGGAGAAGACCTGCTGCATGACCAGTGAACTCAACGCGCTGACGGCGTGCTGCGGGTCGCTCGCGCTGCTGGGCGGGGGCCGCGTGCAGCTGCACTACGCCACCCAGTCGGCCGGCGTGCTGCGCCGCATCTTCACCTTGCTTAAGCAGCGCCACGGCATATCGGCCGCGCCCCGCCTGGTGCGCCTCAACAGCTTTGGCGGCGTGCGCCAGTATCAGCTGCGCCTGACGGCCGAGGACAGCCGCACCCTGCTGCGCAGCATGGATCCGCAGCGGCGCGAGAGCGCCGGCCTGCGCGGGGTGCCGGTGCGCATGACGCGGCGCATCTGCTGCCGCCGCGCGTGGATACGCGGGGCTTTTCTGGGGTGCGGCACCGTGACGGACCCTGCCCGCGGCTACCGGGCTGAGTTTGTGCTGGCGGATGCCTCCCGCGCGGCCCACCTGGTGCGCCTGCTGGAATTGGCCGGCGTGCCTGCTGCGCGCATCGTGCGCCGCGGCAGCGAGGTGGTCTACCTGCGCCAGGGCGATGCGCTGGTTACCCTGCTGGGCTTGATGGGCGCCAGCCGCGCCGTGTTTCATGTGGAGAATGTGCGCGCCGCCGGCAGCCTGTCGGGCAGCGTCAACCGCGCCACCAACTGCGACCATGCCAACCTCAGCAAACAGCTCAGCGCTGCCCAGCGCCAGGTGGAGCAGATCACCCGCATCTCGCTGGCCTGCGGCCTGACCGCCCTGCCGCGCGAGCTGGAGGAGATGGCCCGCCTGCGGCTGAGCAACCCGGATGCCGGGCTGAGGGAGCTGGGGGAGATGACCTCCCCGCCGCTGACCAAATCGGGTGTGCAGCAGCGCCTGCGCCGCATTGCGGCCTTTGCCCAGGCCCTGGACGGAACCGCGCCCCACAACCCCTGAATTGACCCCGGTCATGGCCGGGTTGAAGATACGGACAGGCAACTGCTTACCGCGGTTGCCTCGACGGGATGGAGGGGTTTTTGTGCTACAAAAAACGGTGCGCCTGACGGGCTCCTTGCCCATGAACCGGGACCGGGTCATCCGCCTGGTGACGGCCGCCAACAGCTTCAGCGCCAATGTGCTGCTGGAGAGCCAGGGGGCCATCATCAACGGCAAGTCGATGCTGGGCCTGCTGAGCATCACGGAGGACACGGGCAGGGACTATACGCTGGTGATCTCGGGCGAGGATGAGGCCGAAGCGCTGGACCGGCTGGCCGCCATGCTGGAGGAAGTCTGGCCTTGACGCTACGCGCTCGTTCGCGGGCCGCTCAGCACCGGATTGTAAAAATATTCATGAAAACAGCCGATTTCATGAACAAATGATTGACATATTGTCATGATTCTGTTATATATTGGACGGTATAAACCATCCGAGGCGTACAGGCTGCCTGCGCGCCGCGCGCGGAAAGGATGAAAACATGTCAAACGCTCACAGGACCGATCCCTACTTTCGCTTGCTGCGGATCATGATCGCCCTCCTGGTGCTGTTCGTGGTATTCCTGGTAGGGTATCTGCTGCTGGATTCGCACCTGCGCGGCCGCTACCTGCAGGAGCAGGGCCGCATCGTGGAGGAGAACAACGCCATGGTGCAGGCCTATAACGACGCCGTGCTCGCCCAGCGCGAGCAGGTGGTGCCGGATGTGGCCCCCGATTGGCCCGTGCCCGCCCAGACGGGCACCGACATCGTCAGCCTCAAGGGCTACGCCGTCAAGGGCACCAACTCCGTCACCATCCCGCGCGCCGAGGCCCTCAAGGGCGGCCTGCTGCTGCTCAACCGCTGGCACATGCTGCCGGCAGATTTCACGCTGGTGGAGGGCGAGATCGACAGCATCATGACGCTGACCGACCGCCGCGTGCCCACCGAGGCCCGCGAGATGTCCCTCTTCCCCGAGGCCGTGACGGCGCTGGATGAGATGATCGCCGGCGCCAAGGCTGCCGGGCTTGAAAACTACATCGTGCGCGGCGCCTACCGCACCATGCAGACGCAGACCAACTACTGGAACGCGGCCTCCGAGCGGCTGAGCGCCCGGTATTCGGGCGACATCCTCACCGAGGAGGTGCGCAAGGGTGTAGCCTACCCCGGCACCAGCGACTACCAGAGCGGGCTGTCGGTGGAGATCAAGGCGTGGAGCCCCAATGACCCCGTGCTCAACGCAGCCGTGGCCGCCAACTTCCAGAATACCGAGCAGGCCAAGTGGCTGTACGAAAACAGCTGGAAGTATGGCTATGTCTTCCGCTTCCCGGTGTCGGGCTACCCCAACGCCCAGACCATCGATAAGTCCTACAAGACGGGTATCGACCTGAAGATGGACGCCTACCGCTATGTGGGCATCCCCCACGCGCAGGTGATGCACGAAAAGCAGTTCTGCCTGGAGGAGTACATCGAGTACCTGATTGAAAATAAGCACATCGCCGTGTACGAGGAAGGCCAGCTGAAGTACGAGATTTTCCGCGTGGAAAATGACGGCACCGATGCAGACGTCCGCATCCCGGCCGAGGCGGCCAGCTACAGCGCCTCCGCCGACAACATGGGCGGCCTGATCGTGGCGGTGAGCTACTGATTATTGACGCTATTGCTTAGCAGCGGGCCGCCCGACCGGGCGGCCGCGCGTTGTTTTGACAGGCAAAACCTTGACAGCCAAGCACATTTGCGGTAGCATAAGCCCCGCAGTTCCGCCGCCATGTGCAGGGGTATCGAAGCGGTCATAACGGGGCTGACTCGAAATCAGTTTGGGCGCAAGCCCACGTGGGTTCGAATCCCACCCCCTGCGCCA
>JAAZBU010000163.1 GCA_012513645.1 Clostridiales bacterium
ACTATGCAGATACAGGGCAGGGCCATGGCGGGCACGCTGGAATCCAACGACGTGATGGTCACCGTATCCCCGGCCGAGGGGCTGGAGGTGCAGGTGGCATCCATCGTGCTCAATCAGTTTGGCAAGGAGTTGAAGCGCGTGGCGCTGGACACGGCCCGTCAGCTGGGCGCGGAGCATGCGCTCATCGAGCTGGATGACCGGGGCGCGGTGGAGTGCACCGTGCGCGCCCGGGTGGAGACGGCGCTGACGCGCGCGAAGGAGGCTACGGCATGAGGCGCACCATGATGTTTGTACCGGGCAACAACCCCGGCATGCTGTTAAACGCCGATGTGTACGGCGCGGACGCCCTGATACTGGACCTGGAGGACGCTGTGGCCCCCGGCGAAAAGGACGCAGCCCGCGTGCTGGTGCGCAATGCCCTGCGCGCCTTTGACTATGGCAGTGCAGAGATCATCATCCGCATCAACCCGCTGGGCACTCCCTTTATTGAGGACGACATCCGCGCGGTGGTGCCGCTCAAGCCCGCCATGATCATGCCCACCAAGGTGGCGGGGGCGGAGGACATCCACGCCGTCAGCGCCATGATACTGGAGGCCGAGCGCGCAAACGGCCTGCCGGAGGGCAGCGTGGGGCTGATCCCCCTGCTGGAGACCGCGATGGGCATTGAGAATGCCTACCACATCGCCACCGCCGACCCGCGGGTGAAGGCCATCTTTTTGGGCGCGGAGGACCTGAGCAGCGATTTGCAGGCCATCCGCAGCAAGGAGAACCACGAGATATTGTACGCCCGCGGCCGGGTGGTGATGGCGGCGCGCGCCGCCGGGGTGGACTGCTACGACACCCCCTTTACCGACGTCAACGACGATGAGGGCCTGGCGCAGGACGCGGCCTTTGCCCGGGCCATCGGCTTCACGGGCAAGGCGGTCATATCGCCCCGGCATGTGCCCGCGGTCAACGAGGCGTTCAGCCCGTCGGAGCAGGACATCGCCTACGCGCGGGAAGTGATGGCCGTCATCCAGGAGGGCGAGCGCCTGGGGCGCGGCGCGGTATCCCTGCGCGGCAAGATGATTGACAAGCCCATCGTGGACCGGGCGCGCCGGGTGCTGGATGCAGCCGAGGCCCTGGGCTTGGGAGGGTATGAGCATGAATAAGATGATCGGCAGCCTGCGGGAGGCCATGGAGGCCTGTCAACTGCGCGACGGCATGACGCTGTCCTTCCACCACCACCTGCGCAACGGCGATCAGGTATTAAACCAGGTGCTTGCTCAGGCCGCCCAGATGGGCATCAAGGGGCTGACCATCCAGGCCAGCAGCCTGTTTGACGTGCATGCCCCGCTGATTGACCACATCAAAAGCGGTGTGGTCACCGGCATTGAGACCAACTACATGAGCGGCCGCATCGGCCGCGCGGTATCCGAGGGCGTGCTGCAAAAGCCGGTGCGCTTCCGCAGCCACGGCGGCCGGCCCGATGCCATCGACACCGGCCGCGTGCACATCGACATCGCCTTCATTGCCGCTCCGGCGGCCGACCCCATGGGCAACGCCAACGGCGTGGCCGGGCCCGCGGCCTGCGGCTCGCTGGGCTATGCCATGAGCGACGCGCGCCACGCCGACCGGGTGGTCATTATCACCGACCACATGGAGCCCTATCCGCTGATGCCCGCCTCCATCGGCGAGGAAAACGTGGACATGGTGGTCAAGGTGGATTCCATCGGCGACCCCAAGGGCATTGTATCGGGCACCACGCGCATCACCCGCGACCCGGTGGGCCTGACCATCGCGCGCTATGCCGCCCAGGTGATCGAGCACAGCGGGCTGTTGAAACCCGGCTTTTCCTTCCAGACGGGGGCGGGCGGCGCGTCGCTGGCCGTCACCCAGTACCTCAAGCCCATCATGAAGCGCCTGGGCGTGACGGGCAGCTTCGGCCTGGGCGGCATCACCGGCTACCTGGTGGACATGCTGGAGGAGGGGTACTTCACCTCCCTGATGGATGTGCAGTGCTTCGACCTGCGCGCCGTGCAGTCCATCCGCGATAACCCGCGCCACCAGGAGGTATCGGCCACCCGCTATGCCAGCCCCGGCGCCAG
>JAAZBU010000164.1 GCA_012513645.1 Clostridiales bacterium
CCGATATCCGCTTTTTTCATATGCTTCTCCTCAATGTTGTTGATCAATCAGCGCAGCACGCGCGCGTTGCCTTCCCATACGCTCCACACCTGGGCCTCGTCCGCGGGGTAGGCATAGTCCTCCAGCATGGTGGTGGCCAGGGCGCCGGTGGCCCAGGCAAACTGCACGCACTTCTCGCCGTCCCAGCCCTTGAGCAGGCTGTACAGCAATCCGCCCACAAAGCCATCGCCGCCGCCGATGCGGTCCAGCACCTGAATGTCCCGCGGCGGGGCCAGGTGCCACTCGCCGTCCTTGTACAGGATGGCGCCCCACAGGTGCTCGTTGGCATTCAATACCTGGCGCAGCGTGGTGGCAAACACCTTGACGTTGGGGTAGGCCTTCATGGCCTCGCCGATCATGCCCTTGAACTCCTCCGTCTGGCCCAGCAGGTCCTTGCCGCCGGCCTCGGGGCCGTGGATGCCCAGCGCCAGCTGGTAGTCTTCCTCGTTGCCGATCAGCACGTCCGATACCGACGCGATGCGGTGGAAGGCGTCGCGCAGCTCGGCCTCGCGGTTCTTCCAGAAGGAGGCGCGGTGATTGAGGTCAAAGCTGATCATGGTGCCATTGGCCTTGGCCTTTTCAGCCAGCGCCAGGCAGAAGGCCGCTGTCTCGGGCGAGAGTGCTGCAAACAGGCCCGAGAAGTGGATCATCCGCGCGCCGTCCTTGGCGAAGATGCGCTCCAGGTCGAAGTGCTTTGCGCTGAGCACGCGGCCCACCTCGCCCGCCCGGTCGTTGTGCACGCGCGGGCCGCGCACGCCAAAGCCGGAATCAGCGATGTTAAACTGATGGCGGTACCCCCAGGGGTCGCCCTGGTCAATCTCGGGGCCCTCCCAGTCGATGAAGCGGCGGCCCAGGTCGCGTTTGATGAAGGTAGCGATGGGGCTGCCCTTGACAAAGGCGGCCAGCACCTTGGTTTTCAGCCCGAGGGAGGCCGAGATGTTCAGCACATTGCTTTCGGCGCTGGTGGACTGCATCACAAAGGTGTTGCCAATACCCACCGGCTGGCGGTCAAGCGGCGTGATGCGCACGCCCATGCTGGTAGCGGTGATCAGATCATACATATGCAAAAACCCCTTTCATGATATGCGCATCAAGGGCTACACGCCCGAGTAGGCCGTGTAGCCGCCGTCCACCGGGATGACAACGCCGGTGACAAAGCCGGCTGCCTCCGGGGACACCAGGTACAGCAGCGCGCCCAGCAGCTCCTGCGGGTCGCCAAAGCGGCCCATGGGCGTGGCGGCGAGTATTTTCTCCGTGCGCTTGGTAGGCTGCCCCTGCGGGTCAAACAGCAGCGCGCGGTTTTGATCGGTCACAAAGAAGCCCGGGGCAATGGCGTTGACGCGCAGCCCGGATTTGGCAAAGTAGGTAGCCAGCCACTGGGTGAAGTTGCTCACCGCGGCCTTGGCGCCGCTGTATGCCATCACCTTGGTCAGCGGCAGGTACGCGCCCATGGAGGAGATGTTGATGATGTTGGCGCCCGGCATGCCCACCATCTCCTTGGCGAACACCTGCGTGGGCAGCAGCGTGCCCAGGAAGTTGAGGTCAAACACGAAGCGGATGCCCTCCGGGTCCAGCTTGAAGAAATCCTTCACCGACTCGGCGGCGGTATCGTACTGCTCGTCATCGGTGGTAGCCATGGGGTTGTTGCCGCCGGCGCCGTTGACGAGGATGCTCACCGGGCCCCAGGCGCGGTGAATCTGATCGCGCGCGGCCTCCAGCGACTGGATGTCCAGCACATTGGCTGACAGGGCCTTGGCATTTTCGCCGATCATCTCGGCCACCCGCTGGCCCTTTTCCAGCGTGCGGTTGAGGATGGCCACCTTGGCGCCGCAGGCGGCCAGCGCACGGGCCATCTCCGAGCACAGCACCCCGCCACCGCCCGTCACCACGGCCACCTTGCCGGTCAGGTCTACCTGAAAGGGAAGTTTCATGGCTATCTCCTTGCTCATCAAAGTCTGATGCAGTCGTCTGATTCACTCGCTTGGTATCATTTGGAATTAGTATACCACAAAATGGAGAGCCGACGCAGGTTTTTTCCTGCGCCGGCTATAGCGCAGAGCGGATTTTCCGGATACCTCAGCGCAAGGGGGTTGTGGTACTATTTACGGCTGCTTGCCGATATAGGCCAGGATGCCGCCGTCCACATACAGGATGTGACCGTTGACAAAGTCGCTGGCGCGGCTGGCCAGGAAGACCGCCGGGCCCACCAGGTCGTCCGTGGTGCCCCAGCGGCCGGCCGGGGTGCGCGCGGTGAGGAAGCTGTCAAAGGGATGCGGGCTGCCGTCCGCCTGCTTTTCACGCAGGGGCGCGGTCTGCGGGGTGGCGATATAGCCCGGGCCAATGCCGTTGCACTGGATGTTGTACTGCCCGTACTCGCTGGCAATGTTGCGCGTCAGCATCTTCAGGCCGCCCTTGGCAGCCGCATAGGCGCTGACGGTCTCCCGCCCCAGCTCGCTCATCATGGAGCAGATGTTGATGATCTTGCCGCTGCCCTTTTTGATCATGGCAGGGATGACGGTCTTGGCGCAGATGAAGGGGGCGTTGAGATCTACATCGATCACCTGGCGGAAGTCCTTGGCGCTCATCTCGGTCATGGGGATGCGCTTGATGATGCCCGCGTTGTTGACCAGAATGTCGATCACGCCGACCTCCTGCTCAATGCGCTGCACCAGCGCGGCCACGGCCGCTTCGTCGGTGACGTCGCACACATAGCCGCGGGCCTCCACGCCCTTTTCCTTATAGGCGGCCAGGCCGCGGTCCACCAGATCCTGGTTGATGTCGTTGAACACGATGGCGGCGCCGGCCTGCGCCAGGCCGCAGGCCATGGCAAAGCCGATGCCATAACTGCCCCCCGTGATCCAGGCAATCTTGCCCTTGAGGGAGAATATACCCATGCTGCGCCTCCTTAGCGGATGTCGGCCATGGCCACATGGTCCATGTCGTCAAAGTCCTGATTCTCGCCAACCATGCCCCAGATGAAGGTGTAGGCGCGCGTGCCGCTGGCGGCGTGGATGCTCCAGCTGGGGGAGATGATGGCCTGCAGGTTGCGCATCACCACGTGGCGGGTCTCGCTGGGCTGGCCCATGTAGTGCATCACCAGGGCATCCTCGGGCAGGTCAAAGTAGAGGTACACCTCCATGCGGCGGTCGTGGGTGTGGCAGGGCATGGTGTTCCACACGCTGCCGGGCTTCAGGCTGGTCATGCCCATCACCAATTGGCAGCTTTCCACCTGGCCGGGCAGAATGTACTTGGTGATCACGCGATGGTTGCTCTGCTCCAGCGTGCCCAGCTCCACGTTCTGGCACTCCTCGGGCTTGATGAGCTTGGTAGGGTAGGCCGTGTGCGCGGGCGCGCAGTTGAGGTAGTACAGCGCGGGGTTGTTCGCATCGTCGCTGGACAGCTCGATGTCTTTGCTGCCGCGGCCGATGTACATGCCGTCGCGGCGGCGCAGGGCATACTCCTGCCCATCAACGACCACTTTGCCCGGGCCGCCCACGTTGATGATGCCCAGCTCGCGGCGCTCCAGGAAATACTTGGCGCGCAGGGCGTCGCCGGCGTCCAGCTTCAGCTTCTTGGTCTTGGGCACGGCGCTGCCCGTGATGATGCGGTCGATGTGGCTGTAGACCATCTTGACCTCATCGGCCTTGAACAGGTCTTCCATCAGGAATTCCCGGCGAAGCGCCTGGGTATCCATCGTTTTCATGCATTCGGGGGATGTAGCAAACCTGACTTCCATTGAGTCCTCCTTATTATCCAGAGCCGCTCAGGGCGGCGCAGGTAGTCTATGTTATCGCTGCACGCGGCCAGAGCCGCTGCCCTTCATCAGGGCCTCTACTTCAGCGCGGGATACACGGTTGTAGTCACCATCGATGGTGTGCTTGAGGCAGCTGGCCGCCACGGCAAACTCCAGCGCGTCGCGCAGGTTGTCATACGCATTCAGGCCGAAGATCAGCCCGCCGCAGAAGCTGTCGCCCCCGCCCACGCGGTCCACGATGTCGGTGATCTCGTACCGGCGGCTGAGCAAAAACTCCTGCCCGTCCCACAGGCAGGCCTGCCACAGGTTGCGGTCGGCGGATTGGGACTGGCGCAGCGTGATGGCTACCTTTTTGAGGTTGGGGTAGCGCGCCATGGCTGCCTGGACGATGGCACGGTAGGCGTCCGGGTCGATCTCGCCCTGCTCCACATCGTGGTCGCCGGCCGAGATGCCCAGGCTCATCTGAAAGTCTTCCTCGTTGGCGATAGCAACGTCCACATGGCGCACCAGCTCGCCCATCACCTGGGCAGCGGTTTTTCCGTACTTCCAGAGATTTTTGCGGTAGTTCAGGTCGCAGCTCACCGTCAGGCCCATGCGCTGGGCGGCCTGCACGGCCTCCAGCGACAGGTCGGCCGCGCTCTGGCTGATGGCGGGCGTGATGCCCGTGATGTGCAGCCAGCCTGCGCCTTCAAATGCCTGCGCCCAGTCGATATCGCCCGGCTTGGCCTGGGCGATGGCGCTGTTGGCCCGGTCGTAGATCACCTTGCTGGCCCGCTGGTTGGAGCCGGTTTCCAGAAAATAAATGCCCATGCGCTCGCCGCCCCGCGCCATGCGGCTGACATCCACGCCAAAGCCGCGCAGCTGGCGCAGGCAGGCCTCCGCCAGGTCGTTGTTGGGCAGCACGCTCACAAAGCCCGCCGGCATGCCGTAGTTGACAAGCGAGACAGCCACGTTGGCCTCGCCGCCGCCGAAGGTGGCCTCCAGCTGGGGGGATTGCATCAGCCGCTCATGGCCGGGCGATTTGAGCCGCAGCATGACCTCGCCGAAGGTGATTGCTTTGATCATCGGGTATACCTCACTTTTGCGACAGGTGGATGCCGAAGCCGGCAATCTCATCCTTGATGTAGATCAGCCGGGGCCGGCCGCTGGCGTCCAGCTCCAGGCTGCTTTCGTCAAATTCAAACCCGCGGCGTTGCAGGTGCCACTTGGCGCGGGACAGGTCGTTGGCGGCCAGGGCGATGTGGCCATAGGTGCCCCGGCCCTGCAGCTTCATCACCTCAAAGCCGTCGCCCACAAAGCAGCCGCGCTCGCTGTCGCGCAGAATGGGCCAGCCCGTCAGCTGGCTGAGCAGTTCGGCCGTGGCCATGCCGGCCTTGGCGTCCGGGTGGTTCAGCCCCACATGCCGCAGCTCCAGCCCCAGCACCTGCTGCACCGCGCCGCGGGTCAGCTGTTCGATGCGGGCCCAATCGCCTGCCTTGATGGCCTCATCGGGCACCATCCAACTGCCGCCGCAGGCCAGCACCTGACGGATATTGAGGTAGTCCTTGAGGTTGCCTTCGTTGATGCCGCCGGTGGGCACGAAGCGCATCATGTGGTAAGGCCCCAGCAGGGCCTTGAGGGTCTTGACGCCGCCCAGCGCCTCCGCGGGGAAGAACTTGACGGCCTTCAGGCCCATCTCCAGCGCGGCCTCGATATCCGACGGCCCGGCGCAGCCGGGCAGCACGGGGTATCCTTTTTCCAAGCAGTGGGCTACCACCTTGGGGTTGAAGCCCGGGGTGACAATGTAGCCGGCGCCCGCGGCGATGGCGCGGTCGGCCTGATCGATGCTCAGCACGGTGCCCGCACCCAGCAAAATATCGGGCATTTCGGCGTGCACGCGGCGGATGGCCTCCTCGGCCGCCTCGGTGCGGAAGGTGATTTCGGCCACGGGCAGGCCGCCCTGGGCCAGCGCCCGGCACAGCGGCACCGCGTCCTCGGCTCGCTCCACCTTGATAACGGGCACCAGCCCGGCTAAGGCCAATTGATCGATCATTCCGGCACATCCTCTCAGGGCGCAGAGCCGCGCTGTTGACGTGCCCTGCATACCTACAAAAAATATTCCCTTACTATACATTATAACACGTTATGTCGATGATATAAAGTCCTCGCGCATAGGGTGGAACACATCCACCAGCATGCTATCCTCCAGCGCTTCCACGCCGTGCGGCGCATCCGGCGGGATCAGGATGGAATCTCCTTGGACCACCGTGCGCGTGTCACCGCCCACCGTGAAGCGGAAGCTGCCCTTTGCCACGTAGGTGATCTGAGTGTGGGGGTGCGCATGGACATAACCCCTTGCGCCCTTTTCAAAGCGGATCTCGCACATCATCAGCGCGTCATTATAGGCCAGTATCTTGCGGCTGACGCCTGGCTCGCAGGCCACGGCGTCAGCATCCCGATTGTGCATAAACATTGAATGGTATGCTCCTTACAGCAGGCCGGGCAGCCACAGGGAGATCGCAGGCACGAAGGTGACCAGCATCAGCACGGCGACCATGGCTGCATACATGGGCAGCATGGCCTTGGAGGTTTCCTCCAGCGAGGTTTTGCCCACTGCGCAGCCTACATACAGCGCGCTGCCCACCGGGGGTGTACACAGGCCGACCGCCAGGTTGAAGATCAGCATCACGCCGAAGTGCACCGGGTGCATCCCAATGGCCGGGCTGGTGACCACCGGCAGCAGAATGGGCGTCATGATCATGATCAGCGGGGCCATGTCCATAAAGCATCCCAGCACCAGCAGCAGCACGTTGATCAGCAGCAGCAGCATGATCTTGTTGTGGGTCACAGCCAGCAGCGCCGCGGTGATTTGGGCGGGGATGCGCAGGTCGGTCATCATGTAGGCGAAGGCCTTGGCAGTGGCAATCAACGTCATCACGATGGCCAGCGTCTTTAATGAACGGCGCAGCACATGGCCGAAGTTGCGCAGCTTGGCCGAGCGGAACAGGAAGTAGGTGATGATGAAGGTGTACACGCAGGCGATGGCCGAGGATTCGGTGGCCGTAAACACGCCCGCCGCCACCCCGCCCATGATGATGACGAAAATCATCATCGGTGCGATGGCGTTGAGGATGATGGACCAGCCGCGGCCCTTGTAGGCGCCGGCCTCTCCCTTGGGGAAATGGTAGTGGTTGGCCAGGAAAAAGCACAGGATCATCAACCCGGTGCCCAGCATGACGCCCGGCAACAACCCCGCGATCAGCATATTGCCCACCGTCACGCCGCCGCCGGCAGCCAGCGCATAGATGACCATGTTGTGGCTGGGCGGAATCAGCACGCCTTGGCAGGCAGTGACCACCGTCAGGCCCACGGCAAACTCAGGCTTGTAGCCCTGCTTCTTCATCATCGGGATGACGATGGAGCCCAGAGAACTGACGTCCGCCACCGCGGAGCCCGAGATGCCGCCGAAGAACATGGAGTCCATGACGTTGACGTAGGCCAGGCCGCCGCGGAAGCGACCAACGGCCAGGTTGGCCAGATCCACGATCTTTTCGCTCATCCCGCCCTCGGCCATGATCTCACCCATCAGAATGAAGAAGGGGATGGCCAGCAGGGAGAAGTTGTTGGCGCCCTGCACCATCTGGTTGACCATGACGGACAGGTTGGTGCCGCTGATCAGCGCGCTGCCCAGCGTGGAAATCAGAAGGGCAAAGGTAATGGGCACGCGGATCATCATCAGCAGGAAGAACCCGCCGATTAGCACGATTGTTGCCAGCAAGGAAGTATCCATCAGGCATGCTCCTCCTTCAAATGCTCCTTGCGCTCCTGGATGACCTGGTCCACATAGTCTATTTCAGGTTCGCTGTAGATCAAGTCACCGGCCTTGAGCACGCCCGTCAGGAACAGGATGCAGTCAAATACGATGACGGCCCCCGCGATGGGCACCGCGGCATACTGCACCCAGTTGGGTAGGCCGGTCATGGGCAATATGCCCGGCATGTTCATCATGCGCAGCACCCGCTGCCCGCCGATGATCAGCATGAACAGCCCGCACAGCAGCATGACCACTTCGCCCAGAATCTCCAGCGCGCGCCGGCCGGCGCCGTCCTTGCGGAACCGGTTGTAGATGATGTTGACGGTGATGTGCATGTGGTCGCGCACGCCCATGGCACACGCCAGGAAGACAAACACCGTCACCAACAGGCGGGGCACCTCCTCAGCCCAGGCGACGCCGGTGTTGAACACATAGCGCAGCAACACCGTGTAGGTCAAAATGAGCACCATGGCCACCAGGGAAATATCGGCCACGATCAGCAATACCCTGTGGATGGCACGGTCAATCTTGCGCAGTATCTCAGCCACGCGGCTCACCTCCAGCATAATAGTCGGGAGAAGCCCTTTTCGGGCTTCTCCCGGTGACGGACAGAGGATTAGAACTTGTTGCCGATTTCCTTGATCTGGTTGATCAGGTCAGTCCAGTCGGCGCCAAACTCTTCGTACAGGGGGGCCATGGCGGCCTCAAACTCGGCGCGGGCTTCGGGGGCCAGCTCTACCACGATGGCACCAGCGTCGCGCACAATCTTCTCGGAGGAGGCTTCCTTCTTGGCCCACTCGGCGATTTCAAACTCCTGGGTGTCCTTGGCGGCAGCCTTGATGATCTCTACGTCCTTGGGGTCCAGCTGCGCAAGGGCTTCGGCGGAGGCCAGCAGAATCTCAGGCACGCGGGTGTGTTGGTCGAGAATGTAGTACTTGGCGGCCTCATAGTCGCCCATGTTCTGGTAGGTGGGCCAGTTGTTCTCGGCACCGTCCACCACGCCGGTGGCGATGGCCTGCTGCACGTCATTGGGGCCGATGCCGGTAACCGGCGTGGCGCCCAGCAGCTCAACCATGCGCTTCATCATCTGGTTGTCCTGCACGCGCACCTTCAGGCCCTTCATGTCGGCCACGGTATTTACCTCGCGGGTCAGGTAGAAGCTGCGGCTGCCCGCATCGTAGTAGCACAGCCCGACCAGGCCGGAGTTGGGGGCGGTCTCAATCTCTGCCAGGAACTTCTGGCCGATCTCGCCGTTGAGCACTTCCCACATATGCTCGCCGCTCTTATACAGATAGGGCATCTGGATGGCGTTGATGGCGGGCACAAAGTTGCTCACCGGGGATGCGGACACGCGGGTGAACGCCAGGTCGCCCAGCTGCAGGGCCTGGATGGCATCGGGCTCCGCGCCATACAGGGTGCCGCCGGTATACACTTCGATCTTGATGCGGCCTTCGGTGCGCTCCTCCACCAGGCGGGCGAACTCCTCATCAGCCAGGGAGGTGGGGTAGCCGGGGGCGTGTACCTCGGACAGCTTAAGCACGGTCTGCGCGCTGGCAGTGGCTACGGACAGGATCAGCAGGGTCGACAGGAAAAGCACCAAAAATTTCTTCACGGGTCATCCTCCTTTATTATGTTGGAAGCGGGCGTTCCCGCCACCTGATACTGAGTTCTTTATACCACGATCATGTATATTCTGTCAATTTTGCGACCACCTGCTTGCCTCTCTTGATCAGACAAGCATGTCCGCCTGCGCGGTGGCCATCAGAAAGACACCCAGGCCCTTGAGGTCGTTGTCGCGGGTGGCTTCGCAGGCGTAGGACTCGAAGGAGCCGTCGCGGTAATCCTTCACGCCCAGGCCGCCCGAGGCGCAGGTGCCGGTCAGCACCAGCTGACCCTCCCGCTCGATGACAAAGGCATCCAACAGCCCCTGATAGGCACGGCGCGCGTGCGCCGCGTAGGATGCGGGCAGGTAGCCACGGTTGACAGCCTTGGTCAATGCGTAGGTGAACATGGCGGAGGCAGATGCCTCGGGGTAGTTGCCAGCCCGCTCCGGCTGGTCGATCACCTGGTGCCATACGCCGTTTTTATCCTGGTAGCGCAGCACGCTGTCCAGCAGCCCGGTCAGGATATCCAGCGCTTGCCGGCGGCGGGGATGCTGCTCGGGCACAAAGTCCAGCACCTCGATCAGGCCCACGGTGTACCAGCCCAGGCCGCGGCCCCAGAAGGTACGGGAGTTGCCCGTCTTGGGGTCGGCCCAGATCTCCGATTTCTTGGCGTCGTAGCCGTGCACCAGCAGGCCGGTGTCCGGCTTATGGTTATACCGGTAGGCGGTCAGGATGTTGTCCAGCACCGTGTCATAGTTGCCCTGGCCAAACAGCGACTCGTATTCCGCCAGGAAGGGCATGCCCATGTAGATGCTGTCGATGAAGATGATTTCGGGGAAAATCTCCTTATGCAGGTAGTTGCCAAAGCTGGCCCGGGGATGGGTGTCCATCTGGTCCTTGAGCGACAGCAGGGCTTTGCGGTACCGTTCATCGCCCGTGGCGCGCCACAGGGTGAACAGGGCACGGCCGGGCACAATGTTGTCCAGCTCGTAAGTTTTAGGGTCATAGCTCCGGATACGGCCCTCATCGTCAATCAGTGGGTCCAGGCTGGCACGCAGGAAGGACAGGTAGCTGTCCTTCCTGCTGTGCTCGTACAGGTCGCCCAATCCGCGCAGAAAGATGCCAGGCTCGTGCTCCCAGTGCTCGCTCAGGGGGGCATGGCTGGCCACAAAGCCATCCGCCAGCCGGTAGCCTTTTGCCGTCAGGGTGCTCATACCAGGATCTTGATCACGCACTTGCGCACGGGCATGGGCTTGTCAAAGGCCTTGCGCGGCTGATGCCCGTCCTGGGGGAACAGCAGCATGAACACATCGTCCTTCAGGGTGACGTAGCTGCCCTCCACATCGGCCAGAATGTCATAGTCGTCGGGCGCATTGTAGGGCTGGGTGGTGGTCATGCCCTTCAGGGGGTTGTAGCCGATCTTCTCAACGCCTTCAATCAGGTACTGCACGTCCACGTGGAACTCGTGGGATTCCCACGGGGGGTTCTCCATCGTGTCATACTCCTGAATCAGCGCGATAACCTTTTTGCCGTCGATTTCGTAGCGGCCGGCGGCCAGCTTGGAGAAATCGGTGGTCTTGATGAACTCCATGGCCTTGTCCAGGCCGGGCAGCATGTCGTAGTAGTGGTGGGCGTATTTCAGCGTGTCGATGATCAATGGGGGTTCCTCCTTGATATAATATTGTGAAGCTGTTTGCCGGTGAACAGGATGTGGCACGGTGGCTTTTCTTTACAGGAACATATCATCCGCTCGGGCTGGCAGCTTCAATTCTGATAGTCACCATGATAAAGCCATCGATACGCCCTGTATATGGCAAAATCCGCCATAAACATTGCAAAATGTGCTAACCTTTGATAAGGTAGCGGCAACCAGTATCGTTGAGGAGACGAGTGATATGTCACAACGGATAACCAAATTCAACGCCCGGCAGACAATGAACAACCGGGAGTTTGAGGTGTTTCACTATAAGGATGCGCGCCCGGATGGCATCATGCTGCACAACCATGATTTTTTTGAGGTCTATTTCTTTCTGGGCGGGGAGGTCGAATTTCAGATAGAGAATGCCACCTACTCTCTGATGCGGGGGGATGTGCTGCTGGTCTCCCCCATGGAACTGCACCGCCCCATCCCTAAAAACAGGGAGAGCGTCTACGAGCGGGTGGTGCTGTGGGTGGACCGCCAGTATCTGCGCCTGTTGGTGCAGGATCAGCAGTTGGACCTAGCGCAGTGCTTTGACCCGCATCGCGCGCAGCATACCAACCTGCTGCGACTGAGCAAGGAAAGCCTGGGCGTGCTGACCGTGCTGCTGGATATCATGATGCGCGAGGCCGGTAGCGGCCAATACGGCAGCGATGTAATGCGCAGGTGCACGCTGATCCAGGTGCTGACGCTGGTCAATCGGCTCACCCAGCGGCAGGGTAACATGTGCTGCGGGCTGGCATCGGACGGGCTGGTCGATCGGATCTACGCGCACATCAACCGGCACATCTGCGACGACCTGTCGCTGGAGGCGCTGAGCAAGGCCTTCTATGTGGACATCGGTACCCTGTCGCGCCGCTTCAAAAAGCAGCTGGGCACCACCATCCCGGAATATGTGCGCCACAAGCGCCTCACCATGGCGCGCAACCTGCTGCTGGAGGGCGAGCGGCCGACAGAGGCTGCTATCAAATGCGGGTATGCGGATTACTCCAGCTTTTTCCGCGCCTTTCGCGGGCAATATGACACAAGCCCCAAGGAGTTTGCGCGCGCAGTCAACGCGCAAAACACCCAAGGGGCCTGATCAGTAGGCGTATAAAATGGTGGGCGGTCAGAACTCCGCGTTGCCCACCGTGCGCGGGTAGGGCAGCACATCGCGGATGTTGGCGATGCCCGTCAGGTACATCACCAGCCGCTCAAAGCCGACGCCAAAGCCGGCGTGCTTGACCGTGCCAAAGCGCCGCAGGTCGGTATACCAGGTGTAGTCATCCGCCTCCAGGCCCATCTCCCGGATGCGGTTCATCAGCACGTCATGGCGCTCCTCGCGCTGGCTGCCGCCGATCATCTCGCCGATGCCGGGCACCATGAGGTCCACCGCGGCGACGGTCTTGCCGTCGTCGTTCAAGCGCATATAAAAGGCCTTGATGTCCTTGGGATAGTCGTAGACAAACACCGGGCGCTTGAAGTGCTCCTCGGTGAGGTAGCGCTCGTGCTCGGTCTGCAGATCCATGCCCCAGCTGACCGGGTACTCAAAGGCCCTGCCCGAGGCCTGGAGGATGTCGATGGCCTGGGTGTAGGAGCAGCGGGCGAAGCTGCTGTCGCGCACCAATTGCAGGCGCTCCAGCAGGCCCTTGTCTACAAACTGGTTGAGGAAGGCGATCTCCTCCGGCGCCTCGCGCAGGATGTCGCCGATGAGGGTGCGCACCATGTCCTCCTCCAGCGCCATGTTGTCATTGAGGTCGGCGAAGGCGATCTCGGGCTCAATCATCCAGAACTCGGCCGCGTGGCGGGCGGTGTTGCTGTTTTCGGCGCGGAAGGTGGGGCCAAAGGTATATACGTTGCGGAAGGCCATGCAAAAGCCCTCCACGTTCAGCTGGCCCGATACCGTCAGCGACGCGTGCTTGCCGAAGAAGTCTTCCTTGTACTGCACGGCGCCCGACGGGTCGCGGGGCGGCTTGTCCATATCCAGCGTGGTCACCTGGAACATCTCGCCCGCGCCCTCGGCATCGCTGGTGGTGATGATGGGCGTGTGCACGTACACAAAGCCGCGCTCGTGGAAATACCGGTGAATGGCCTGCGCGGCCAGCGACCGGATGCGGAACACCGCGTAAAAGGTATTGGTGCGCGGGCGCAGGTGGGCGATGGTGCGCAGGTACTCAAAGGAGTGCCGCTTCTTTTGCAGCGGGAAATCGGCCTCGCACAGGCCGTCCACATGCAGCTGCTCGGCCTTGAGCTCAAAGGGCTGCTTCATGCCGGGGGTCAGCACCAAGGTGCCGGTCACCGTGATGGCGCTGCCCAAGGTGAGCTTGACGGCCTCCTTGAAGTTGGGCAGGCTGTCATCGCAGACGATCTGCAGATTTTTGAAATAGCTGCCGTCGTTGAGCTCGATGAAGGCGAAGGCCTTGCTGTCGCGCAGCGTGCGCACCCAGCCGCTGACGGTGATCTGCGTGGCCTGGGCCGGGGCATCTGAGTAAAGGGAAGAGATGAGCGTGGTTTGCATGTGTTGTCGTCCTGCTTTCGTGCGTTTTATGCGTAGTCCGTGCCCAGGCGGCCCAGCATGGCGGCGCCGATGATGCCGGCGTCATTGCCCAGGCTGGCCA
>JAAZBU010000165.1 GCA_012513645.1 Clostridiales bacterium
AAGATTTCCGGTGGCAAAGGCGAAGGGGATCACCTGTATCCATCCCGAACACAGAAGTTAAGCCCTTCAGCGCCGATGGTACTTGGCGGGAAACTGCCCGGAAGAGTAGGTCGTCGCCGGATCCCAAAGACAGCTCAGCAATGGGCTGTTTTTTGTAATGACACAACCCCATGCTTGTGCTATGCTGACGCTGAACATCATCAGATAAACAGTATTGGGGGAGGGGCATGGCTTCACAGGCAATTTATCAGTTTCATGCGGAGCTGACAGACTATCGCCCAAAGATTTGGCGACGCTTTGAGGTGATGCAAAATGTCAGCATGGCCAGACTCGGCTATATAATAATGACTCTTTTTGAGATGCAGGCGAGCCATCTGTTCCAATTCAGGGTGCCGGAGAAGTCAAACTTTCGTCTGTTTTATCGTGACAGAATAGGATTTAACGAGGATCCGGCGTGGCTCAAAAGGGAAGAACGCTGGATTGAAGAGAGCTTTTCTGATGATCGTGTTGTGATGGAGGTGCTGACAGAGGAAAGTGAAGTCTTGCCGGGGCAGGAATTAGTTGATGCCGCGGAGCGAAAGCTGCGCAGCACCCTCAACCATCCCGGCGAGGAATTGTACTTCCTCTATGACTTTGGCGATGGCTGGGAAGTGAAACTGAAACTGGAGAGTATCAGACGTGATCCGCAGCTGCCGGGCAAGGATTTGCCCCGCGTGTTGGAAGGCGAGGGATATGGCATCATAGAGGATTGCGGGGGGTATGCGGGACTTACAGAGCTGGCAAAGGCCTTTAAAAGGGAAAAGGGCCAGCACTACCGGGAGATGAAGGAGTGGCTGGGTGTAGACAATCTGGATTTAGCCGCGTTTGACATAGATGACATGAATCTCCGCCTGAAGAAGGTACCACGCATTTATGCAGACATCTACGAATATGATCTGGAACCGACCAGGCAATCGATGAAAATTCTACAACGTGAATACCTGAAAGGCAGCCGGTAGGCCGCAATGGGGAGGCATCATGATATCCAAGGCAGACATCAAGCATCATTATCAGGCGATGAAGCGCCACCTGGAGGAGGGGCTGCTGCCCTTCTGGACGGCGCGAGGCGTGGACAGGGAGCATGGCGGCTACCTGACCAACTATGACGGCCAGGGCGTGTTGCAGCAGGACATGCGCAAGGCGGTGGTCACCCAGGCCAGGATGGTGTGGGGGTTCTCGGCCTTTCACACCGCCTACCCCGAGTTACCCGGTCTGTTGGAAGCCGCCCGGCAGGGCGTGGACTTTTTGATCGAGCAATTTTGGGATGATCAGCACGGCGGCTGGGCCTGGATGACGGACCGGGAAGGCCGGGTGTTGGACAACGGCAAGGTGGTCTACGGGCAGAGCTTCATGATCTACGCGCTGGCGCAGTATGGCCTGTCCAGCGGCGACCCCCGCGGGCTGGACTACGCTGGGCGTACCTTCGACCTATTGCAGAAGTACGCGGCCGACACCCGCTACGGCGCCTACTACGAAAACCTGGAGGAGGACTGGTCCGTCTCCGAGGGAGGCTATTGTGCCGGCGACCGCAAGTCGCTGGATATCCACATGCACCTGTTGGAAGCCTTTACCACGCTGTATGAGCTGTCCGGCGAGGAGATTCACCGCCGCAAGCTCAACGAGGTGATTGCAGTCGTCTTGGATAAGATGGTGGATGAGCGGGCCGGCTGCGGCGGCAACCAGTACGACCTGGCGCTGAACCCCATCCCGCCCATCGGCATCCGCCGCACCTGGAACGATGAGCGCGGTAAGGGCGAGGTGGCCGAGGCGGCGGCGGACACCACCTCCTACGGCCACAACCTGGAGCTGGGCTGGCTGCTGGACCGCGCGTCGCAGGTGATGGGCGACCCGCCGGGGCGGTTTGACCGCTACCTGGGCATGTTTGCCGATCACGCGCTGCGCTGGGGCTTTGACCACGAGCTGGGCGGCGTGTACCGCGATGGCCCGCATGACGGCCCGGCGCTGGTACGCGACAAGGAATGGTGGCAGAACTGCGAGTCGCTGGTTGGCTTTGTCAACGCCTATGAGCGGCTGGGCGATGCGCGCTACTGGCAGGCATTTGTCAAGAACTGGCAGTTTGACACCACCTACCTGATCAACCATCAGGCAGGGGAATGGCACCAGCTGGCCAATGCCCAAGGCGACCTGCTGATCGCCGACTTGGGCAACCTGTGGAAGGGCATGTACCACACCGGCCGCGCCGTGCTGGAGTGCGTGCAGCGGCTGGAAAAGCTGATATAGCAAGGCTTTTCAACAAACTGCCCGGCATGCAAACGCGCGCCGGGCAGTTCTTTGAGTGAACGGATATCATAACGCCTGCTCCGTCCTGCGGATCAATTCCTCCTGGGCCTTGGGGCCCATCTGGGTGAAGAAGGCGCTGTAGCCGGTGACGCGTACGCACAGGCTGCGGTACTTGTCCGGCTCCTTTTGCGCGGCACGCAGCGTCTGATGATCCACCACGTTCATCTGCACCTGCAGGCCGCCTTTTTGCAGATAGGTTTTGAGCAGCGCGGTCAGGATGTCGATGCCCTGCTCGCCGGACACGGCCGAGGGGTACAGCCGCAGGTTGAGCGGGCCGCCGGCGATGCGTTCAAAGCGAATCTTGGCGACTGAGTTGAGCAGCGCCGTCACGCCCGAGATGTCCGCGCCCTCGGCGGGGGATTGGTTTTCGCTGATGGGGTCGCGCTGGCGGCGTCCGTCCGCGGTGGCGCCCACATCCTTGCCCATGGTGGTGAAGTCGCGGTCAGACGACAGGGTGGGGTAGAAGCCGTACAGGTACTTGCCCTGGTCCTGCTGCGCCACCGCATCCACAAAGGCATCGCTGGCCCAGGCCACATACTGGTCCACCGCGTCGATGTCGTTGCCGTACTTGGGCAGCCGGCGCACGCGCTGGCGCAGCGCCTCGTGCCCTTCCCAGTTATCCAGCAGGATCTGGTTGAGCTGATTAAGCGTCATGCTCTTTTCCTGAAACACCAGCGTGTCGATGGCGTGCAGCGCGTCGGCCACGGTGCCTATGCCTGTGCCCTGCACCACAAAGTGGTGGTACTTGGTGCCGCCGTTGTTCCAGGTGATGGCATCCCGGATGGTGCCCTGGAGGAAGCAGTCCTCGATGCGCAGGCGGCCGGCGTTGACCTCCTGCTCCAGGCGGATGTCGCCCTCAATGCCCAGGCGGTATTCCTGCATGAGGTAGTTGATCTGCGCCCGGTAGGCGGCGAGCACATCCTCCATGCTGTTCATGTCGGCCAGCGGCGGCGTCTTGATGCCGTAGTAGTTGCCCGTCATCAGGCCGGTCATGCGGTCGCGCAGGGGGAAGACATGGGGGTCCCGGTTCTGCCCGCCGGGTGCCAGGGGACAGTCGCCCTGGTTGAGCGCCAATTCCAGCGGGCGCACCAGGTTGAGCCACAGCTGCCGCAGGCCGCCCTCCTCGGCCGGGATGATGGGGTCGTTGCAGCCGAAGAAGCCGTAGTCATACAGCTCCGGCTCCTCGATATGGCATGCGCGCAGCGCGGGGATCATCCGGTCGTCATTGTAGAGGATGACGGTGGCGTTGTCACGCATGGCGTGGGCCACCGCGCGCAAAAAGCCATCCTCGATGCCGTCATGATAGCGCACGACCACGAAGGGATTTTTGAGCTTCAGGTCGTGGGCCACCTGCACCATCAGGTAGCTGAGCTCGTTGACGCCCGAGGACCCATCGGACAGCAGGCCGCCCAGTATGATGTAGTTGGGGTCGTCAAATGTCACCTCCAGCGTCTGGGTGGTGGAGGTTGTATCCAGGCTCATGTGGTCGGTGTTGGCCATGATCTCATTGTTTTTGAGGTAGAAATCCTGCAGCAGGGCGCGCGCCTCCTCCTGGGACAGCGTGCCCCGGCTGACATCCTGCCGGTACAGCGAAAGCAGGTATTGGTCCATGCGGCTGTAGTTGAGCACGCCGCAGCCGCTGACCTTTTGCACCACCAGTGTCACCAGCCACAGCAGCTGCAGCGCCTCGCGGAAGGTGCGCGGCGCGCCCCGGCTCAGGTGCCGCAGGCTGTCGGCATCCTGCCCGCGCCCGGCGGCCTCGGCCGCGTCGGCGTAGCGCAGGATGTAGGCGCTGATGGCCTGATGGCTGAGGGCAGCGCCCTCCAGAACTTGGAGCCGTTCGGCATCGGTATGCGTGGCGCGGCTCTCCTCGATGCGGCGATGAAAGCCGGCCAAGCCTTCTTTGATGAGCACTACCCAATCCAGCGCCAGGTGGCCGAAGGAATAGAACCACGGCGGGCGGCACCGCAGCCAGCCGTCCGAATAGAACCAGAGCACCTCGCGCTGCAGTTCCTCGTCGCTCTTGCCCGCCCACCAGGAGCGGTACATATTTTCGGCGTGCTGCCACTCGGCCTCGGTGGGGATGCGCTCGGCCACCTGGCCGATCAGCATATCCTCCGGGGAGATCGGCGTGCTGATGCCGCGCAGCAGGTAGGCCAGCGTCTTGCCGTAGCGCACGGCATAGGGGTCATCGCGGAAGAGGGGCTCGCTCTCCTCCAACAGCTCAATGCGATCATAAAAGGTATACTTGCTGCTCTTTTGCAGGTATTGGTCGATCCTGTGCAGCACCTTGTCCGAAACCGGGGAATACATGGCTTACACCTCCACGATCAGATAATACGCAATCCTACTTGCTTAGGGAACTTGTGTCGTTTCGTGCCCACGCTGCTTCTCTCAGTCGGCGCAGACAATCAGATCATACCCGCGCAGCACATGGGCAAAGTCGTCCGCCTGCCGGGGCGCGCAAAATTCTTCCATCGGCCGGCGGATGCTCTGCGCCTTGTACAGCCCATAGTTGTGATAGGGCAGCAGCCGCACGGCCGGCGGGATGGGCAGGGCGCTGAGGTACTCGGCGCTGCGCCGGGCAAAGTCCGCCGAATCGTTGATGCCGGCGATCAGCGGCATCCGGATTTCGATCTGTGCCCCTGCCTGTGACAGCGCCCGGATGTTGTCCAGAATCAGCCGGTTGTCCGCCCTCGTGTAGGTGTGGTGCACCTGTGGGTCGATGGATTTGAGGTCCACCAGAAACAGGTCGGTTGAGGGGATCAACGACTCGATGACCGGCCAGGGCATGTTGGCGGCGGTGTCCAGCGCCGTGTGCACGCCATCGGCCTGCAGGCGGGCAAACAGCGCCTGCACAAAGGGGGCCTGCAGCAGGGGCTCGCCGCCTGACACGGTCACCCCGCCGCCGCTGTTGCGGTAGTAGGCCAAATCCCGCAGCAGCAGGCCGGTTAACTCCTCCAACGAGTAGCGCTTGACATCTGCCTTCAGGGCATCCCGGGGGCATACGGCGGCACAGTCGGTGTTGTAGGTGCATTTTTCCTCGTGGAACCGGTGGCGGCCATCCTCCATGGTGTGGGCGCCGCTGCTGCACGCGGCCACGCACTGGCCGCAGGAGATGCACCTATCCTCAAAAAACTGAAGCACGGGCTTGCTTGGGATGGACTCCGGGTTGTGACACCAGGCGCAGCACAGGTTGCACCCCTGAAAAAACACAGTGGTGCGGATGCCCGGGCCATCCCGGGTGCTGAAGCGCTGGATGTTGAATACGTTGGCGTGCATGGCTCTCTCTGCGTGGCATGGGCCGGGCTAAGCATCCCAAGGGATGCACGGGTGCGGCATTGGGATGTACAAAGAATAGAGACATCATATGGTTCAAGCGCTGTTTTGTCAATTACAATCGCTTTACATCCTTTATTGTTGTTTGACTGGAGATTATGGCCTCTATCATGCGTTTTAATACAAAATGCTTGCGCTACGAAGAAAGAAGTGATAAAGTACTTTTTAGCAGAAAGCTGCAAATTTTAAAGGGGGTCTTCTTTATGAAACGTTTGGTTTCCCTGTTTCTGGTCCTGATGATGATGCTGGCAGTCGGCGCGTTTGCCGAGCAGCCGGCGGAAGTGGATTACAGCGTCCTCAAGGGCATCACCGTTGGCTTTGCCCAGATGGACAACAACAACTCCTGGCGTATTGCCGAGACCAAGAGCATGGAAGATGCCGCCGCCAAGTACGGCTTCAACATCATCGTGACGGACGCCATGGCTGACATGGCCAAGCAGGCGTCCGACATCTCCGACCTGGTTGCCCAGGGCATCGACTACCTGGTGTTCCCGCCCCAGCAGGTGGAAGGCCTGCAGGGCGCCGTGAAGGAAGCCATGGATGCCGGCATCCCGGTTATCCTGATTGACCGCACCATGAACGGCACCCCCGGTGTGGACTGGACCACCGAAATCATGAGCGACTTCTACCTGGAGGCCCAGGAGCTGGCTGAGTATGTCATCGAGCAGACCGGCGGCAAGGGCAACATCGTCATCCTGCAGGGCACTGCCGGCGCCGACTCCACCATCCAGCGCCAGGCCGGCTTTGTGGACACCATCAAGGCCAAGGCCCCGGAAATGGAGATCGTCTTCGACCAGGTGGCCGACTATCTGATGGACAAGGGCCAGCAGGTGATGGAGCTGGCGCTGCAGGCCCACAAGGATGACATCCAGGTGGTGTTTGCGCACAACGACGACATGGCGCTGGGCGCTGTGAAGGCCATTGAGCAGGCCGGCTACGACCCCGCCAAGTTTGGCGTCGTGGGCATTGACGGCCCCGCCGCGGCCCTGCAGGCTGTCAAGGATGGCAAAATGCTGGCATCCATGACCTGCACCCCCCTGTTTGGCGAGCCGGTGGCCAAGATTCTCGTTGACCTGATCAAGGGCAACCCCGTTGAGCCCAAGATGGTCAACCCCGACATCCTCTACACCAAGGAAAACGCCGATCCCGCTCTGGGATACTGATTCCGCTTCATCACCGGGCGCGGCCATGCGCCGCGCCCGGCTTCATTCATTCGTCACGTTCCCTTGAATCATTGTTCCGCAACGCGGGCGCACGGTTGGCCTTTTAGAGCGTGCGGAGCATTTTTTGTTTATGAGGCCTTGATATGCAACAAGAATATTTGCTGGAGATGCGGGGCATCGACAAGGCCTTCACCGGCGTGAAGGCCTTGACCAAGGTAGATTTTTCCGTGAAAAGGGGCGAAGTGCATGCCCTGATGGGGGAGAATGGGGCAGGCAAGTCCACCCTCATCAAGGTGCTGACCGGCATCTACCACAAGGATGCGGGCACCATCATCTTTGATGGGCAGGAGATCGCCCCCAAGACGGCCCTGGCCGCGCAGGCGCTGGGCATCAGCACCATCTATCAGGAGCTGAACCTGGTGCCCTTCCAGACGGTGTATGAAAACATCTATATGGGCCGCGAGCCGCGCACCAAAGTGGGCACCATCGATCGGCGCCGCATGATCCGCGACGCGCGGCAGGTGCTGGAGGGCATGGGCATCGCCATCGATGTGCAGGAGCCGCTGCGCCGCTACTCCACCGCCATTCAGCAGATGGTGGCCATCGCCCGCGCGCTGACCATCAACGCCAAGCTGGTCGTGATGGACGAGCCCACCTCCTCCCTGGATGCCAAGGAGGTGCAGGTGCTGTTTGACGTCATCCGGCGGCTGAAGGCACAGGGCATCGCCATCATTTTTATCAGCCACCGCCTCAGCGAGATCTTTGAAATATGCGAGCGCGTGACGGTGCTGCGCAATGGCGAGCTGGCGGGCGTGTTTGACATTGAGGAGCTCGACACCCAGACGCTGGTCAACAGCATGCTGGGGCGCTCCTTTACCAATGCCCAGCGCAGCAAGGGCGGCTACGCCTACGACGAGGCGGAGGAGCTGGCCAGGCTGGAGGGCATCTCCTGGAATGTGCGGCTTAACGGCATCGGCGTGGACATCAAGAAGGGCGAGATATTGGGCCTGGCCGGCCTGCTGGGCAGCGGGCGTACCGAGCTGTGCAACATCCTGTTTGGGTCTGAGCCGCCCGATGACGGCAGCATCTTCTGGCTGGATCAGCCAGGGGATATCCGCAACCCGCGCGATGCCATCCGCCTGGGCATGGGCTACTGCACGGAGGACCGCAAGGTGGAGGGCCTGTTTTTGCACCTGTCGGTCAAGGACAACCTGACCATGGCCATGCTGCCGCAGCTGACCAAAAAGGGCGTGGTGCAGAAAAAGAAGCAGGACGCCATCGTGCAGCAGTACATCGACCGGCTGAAGATCAAGACGCCGTCCAGCGAGCAGCTGGTGCGGTACTTAAGCGGCGGCAACCAGCAAAAGGTGCTGCTGGCCCGCTGGATGTGCATGAACCCCAAGCTGATCATCCTGGACGAGCCCACCCGCGGCATCGACGTGGGCGCCAAGGCAGAGATCGAGGCCCTGATTCAGGAGTTTTCGGCCAATGGCATCAGCGTGCTGATGATTTCCTCCGAGATGGAGGAGTTGGTGCGCAACTGCGACCGCATCGTGGTGATGCGCGATGGCAAAAAGCTGGGCGAGCTGACCGACGAGCGGATTACCATGGATGACATCATGGATACCATATCGCACGGCGCATCCGCCATACTCTTGGCAAAGGAGGGCGAGCAGGCATGAGTACAGGCCCTGTGAATCCGGTTTCCCTGGAGCGGCCTCCGCTGTCGGATACCCTCAGGAAGCAAAGCCCGGTCATCATGCTGGGCACGCTGCTGCTGATCAACGCGATCTTCACCAACAACTTTTTCACCATCGACATCGTCTGGCTGATCATCATCCAGTGCGCCACCATCATCCTGACGGGCATGGGGCAGACCATGGTGATCGCCACCGGCGGCATCGACATCTCCATCGGCTCCCAGATGGCGCTGGCGGCGGTTGTCTGTGCCAACATGCTCCCGTACGGCATATTGCCGGCCATCATTGCCGCCATCATTGCCTGCGCGGTGATGGGGCTGATCAGCGGCTTCATGGTGGGCAAGCTGCACGTATCCCCCATGGTGGTCACGCTGTCCATGCTGCTGTTTGCCCGCGGCGTGGCACAGGTAATCAACGACGGGCGCATCCTGTACATCGACCAGTACAAGAACTTTGAATTCCTGGGCCAAGGCAAGATACTGGGCGAGCTGCCCATGCAGATCATCCCCATCGTGCTGGTGGTGGCGCTGGTCTACTTCATCATCGAAAAGACGGCCTGGGGCCGCCGCATCCAGGCGGTGGGCGATAACCCCACCGCGGCCCGGCTGACGGGCATCAATGCCACCGGCACGGTGATATCTGCCTATGTGCTGTCGGCCATGTTTGCGGCGATGGCCGGCCTGGTGCTGGTGAGCAAGGTGGGCGCGGCGGACGGCAGCAACATGGGGCGCCTGGCCGAGCTGGACGCCATTGCCGCGGTGGCCGTGGGCGGCACCAGCATGGCCGGCGGGCGCGCCAAGGTGATGGGCACGCTGCTGGGCGCCATCGTCATGCAGCTGATCACCATCACCGTGGTGATGAACAACATACAGTATGAATACGCGCAGATACTCAAGTCTGCCATCATCATCTTCGCCGTATTCATCCAGCGCGAGAGCCGCGCGTAAGGGGGAGAGATGCAATTGAAAGCGAATAAAAGCCCTGTGCGCCGTGTGTGGAACTGGTTCTCCTCGCGCAACACCATCATCGCCTTTTTGCTGCTGTTCATCGCGGCAGCCATCATGTTCTCCGACCGCAAGTTCCTGTCGTTCAACTCCGTCCACAACATCTTCCGCAAGGTGGCGCAGGATAACGGCGTGGCGGCGCTTGGCATCGCCTTTGTGATTCTGCTGGGGCAGATCGACCTGTCGGTGGGCTCCACTTTGGCGCTGTCGGGCGTGATCAGCGTGCTGGTGGCCAACATGGGCTACCCGCTGTTAGGGGCGGCCGCGGGCATTCTGGTGGGCGTGGTGGCCGGGTTTATCACAGGGCTGATGGTCGCCAAGATGAAGATATCCTCGTGGATCGCGTCGCTGGCCATGATGCTGGCGCTGCGCTCGGTGGTGCTGCTGATCAGCAACCAGCAGCCCATTCCGCTGCAGTCCGCCATCTTCATGGACCTGGGGCAGATCAAGTGGTTCAACGTGAGCATCATGGTATACATCTACATCGCCATTTTGCTGATCAGCATGTTTATCAGCCGCCACACGCGGCTGGGCACCGGGCTGTACGCGGTGGGCGGCAACGAGGAGGCCGCGCGCATGATGGGCCTGAAGGTGGATAAGATCAAGATCCTGGCCTACGTCATCTGCGGTGCCATCTGCGCGGTGGGCGGCATCATGATGGCGTCGCGCATGCGCTCGGCGCAGCCGCTGGCCGGCACCACGTGGGAGACCTACGCCATCGCCAGCTGCGCCCTGGGCGGCCTCAAGCTGACGGGCGGCGAGGGCAAGTTCAGCGGCGTGTTCTTCGGCAGCCTGATCATCGCCGTGTTGAACACCATGTTCAACTATTCGCCCAGCATCAACACCTGGTGGCAGAACATCCTCATGGGCGCGCTGGTGCTCATCTCGGTGGGCCTGCAGACCGACGCCATCAAGCTGCGCCTGCCCAAGGCGTCAAAACCGACAACCGCGGAGGAAAGCAAATGAGCTATCAGGATACCTATCGCCAGCTGAGCGAGGCCATCGTGCGCGAGCACGAGGCCGTGTTTGCCAAGCTGGATATGCAGCAGCTGCGGGCCTTCATGGATGCCATCATCAAGGCGCGCAATATCTTTGTGTACGGCTCCGGGCGGGAGGGCATCTCCATGCGCAGCTTTGCCATGCGCCTGGCCCACCTGGGCAAGCCCACCCACTGGCTGTTTGACGACACCACCCCCGGCATGCACGCGGGCGACCTGCTGATATTGTCCGACGGGCGGGGCGATGTGGGCATCCACCGCTATTTCGTAAAGCGGGCCAAAGAGAGCGGCGCCACCATCGCCATGGTGACCGGCCTGCCCGAGGGGGCGTTGGCTAAGGCCTATGCCGATGTGGTGCTGTTTGTGCACGCCACCGTGTACCTGGATGAGGCCGCCATGGGGCCCGACGCGCCGCGCCAGCAGGATGTGGTGCCCACCGTGCAGCCCATGGGCAACCAGTACGAGCAGCACCTCTACCTGCTGATGGACATCGTGGCCATTTTGCTGCGGGAGGACATGGGCCTGAGCTACGCAGACATGGAGACCAGGCACCGCAACATCGAATAAAGGGGGCAGGAGCACCTATGCCCAAAGTGATCAACAGCGTGACAGGGCCGATATCCACCCAGGCCCTGGGGCAGACGCTGACGCACGAGCATGTGGTCAGCGCCAACTGGAACATGCGCATGTGCTACGAGGAGTGGTTCAACCGCGAGGAGTTTCTGGCCTACGCGGCGGAGGACCTGCGCCGCACCAGGGAGGTGGGCGTCACCACGCTGGTGGATGTGACGCCCGTGTGCCTGGGGCGCGATACCGGCATCGTGCGGGAGGCGGCGCTGCGCAGCGGCATGCAGATCATCTGCGCCACGGGCTTCTTTTTTACCGAGAACCAGTGGATGTACAACCGCAGCGTTGACAGCTTTTTGCACTACCTGATGCATGACATCGAGCAGGGACTGGATGGTACCGGCGTGCTGCCCGGCCTCATCAAGATGTGCACCGACCGCCTGGGGGTGACGCCCATCAACGAGCGATTGCTGATGGCCTCGGCCATGGCGGCCGCGCGCAGCGGGCTGCCGGTGGCCACCCATGCCACCCATCTCAACGACGGCGCCCAGCGGCAGATGGACATCCTGGAGCAGCATGGCGTGCCCCTCAGCCGTGTGGTGATCGGTCACTGCGGCGACAGCAACGACCTTGATTACCTGGAGGCCATTTTGCGCCGCGGCGCGTATGTGGGGCTGGACCGCTTTGGCGATGAGGCCAAGAACTCGCTGGAGAACCGCGTCAACACCCTGATGGCGCTGTGCGAGCGGGGCTGGCTTGACAAGATCCTGATCTCCCATGACTACGTCAGCTTTGTGGATCTGGGTGCCTTTGAGTGGCGCTTTCAGCGGGAGAAGGACCCGGACGACGCGGTATACAACAGCCGCTACATCCACCGCTACGCGCTGCCGCTCCTGCGGGAGAAGGGTTTCCCCGAGGAGAGCATCACCCGCCTGCTGGTCGGCAACCCGCGGGCCTATTTTGAAGCATAATATTGACAATGGAGGATAGAGCACCATGAAAGCCCTCGTGATGGAACGCTACAAGGAGTTTACCTACAAGGATGTGCCCACGCCCACGCCCGGGGAGGGCGAGGTGCTGGTGCGGGTGAAGGCCTGCGCCGTGTGCGGCAGCGATGTGCACGGCATGGATGGCTCCACCGGCCGCCGCCGCCCGCCGGTCATCATGGGGCATGAGGCCTCCGGCCAGATTGAGGCCGTAGGCAGCGGGGTGAAGGACTACAAGCCCGGCGACCGGGTGACCTTTGACTCCACCATCTACTGCAACAAGTGCGAGCGCTGCCAGGCCGGCCTGGTCAACCTGTGCGCCACGCGGCGGGTGCTGGGCGTGTCCTGCGAGGATTACCGCATGGACGGCGCCTTTGCCGAGTATGTGGTGGTGCCCGAGTATGTGCTCTACCGCCTGCCGGACAATGTGACCTACCAGCAGGCCGCCATGGTGGAACCGCTGGCCATCGCCTACCACGCGGCCACCCGCACCCCCATCACGCCGGGCATGAGCGCGGTGGTAGTGGGCGTGGGCACCATCGGCATGCTCACCCTGCAGGTGGTGCGCAGCATGGGGGCAGAGACGCTGATCGCCGTGGATATCGACGATGAAAAGCTCAAAACCGCGCTGGAGAACGGGGCGACCGCCGCTGTCAACAGCAAGGATGCGGACGCCGTGCAGCAGATATTGGCCCACACCAAAGACGGCGGTGGTGTGGATGTGGCGCTGGACGCCACGGGCATCAACGCCACGGTGGACCTGTGCCTGCGCTCGGTGGCGCTCAACGGCAAAGTGGTGCTGATCGGCAACCTGGCGCCCAAGACGGATTTCCCCTTGCAGTGGGTGGTCACCCGGCAGCTGAGCCTGTTTGGCAGCTGCGCCTCGGCGGGCGAATACGGCGAGTGCCTGCGGCTGATCGCCGAGGGCAAGGTGGATGTGGACGCCCTGATCTCCAAGGCCGTGCCCATGAAGGACGGGCACGAGTGGCTCAACCGCATCTACAATCGGGAGGAAGGGCTGAACAAGATCGTTTTGTTGCCCTGAGCGACTTGAAAGGAACGGACATGCGCAAGATCAAGACAGGCGTGGTGGGCTGCGGCAAGGTAGGCCACTTTCACGCCCAGTGCTTTCAGAAGCTGAAAAACAGCGAGTTTGTGGGCGCGGTGGGCACGCGGCCCGGCCGCGGCGCTGCCTTTGGCAGCGAGTACGGCGTGCCCGGCTTTGACACCTTAAAGGAACTGGTGGAGCAAACCGGCGTAGAGGCCGTGAGCATCTGCACCCCCCACCCCAACCACGCGCAGTACGCGGTGGAGGCGGCGGAGCTGGGCCTGCACATCGCGGTGGAAAAGCCGCTGGCATCCTCGCTTGCAGACAGCGATGCCATCATCCGCGCGGCCAACAAGGCCGGCATCACCGGTACCACCATCTGCCAGCGGCGCTTCTACCGCCCGGCCATGCGGGTCAAGCAGGCCATCGACGACGGCAAGATCGGCCGGCCCATTCTGGGCACGGTGAACATGCTGGGCTGGCGCAGCATGGAGTACTACCGCTCCGACCCCTGGCGCGGCACCTGGGCCGGCGAGGGCGGCGGCGTGCTGGTCAACCAGGCGCCCCACCAGCTGGACCTGCTGCTGTGGTACATGGGCGAGATTGAGGAGGTGTTCGGCGTATGGGACACGCTGAACCACCCCGAGCTGGAGGTGGATGACACCGCCATCGCCGTCATCCGCTTCAAGAGCGGCGCGCTGGGCAACATCGTGGTGAGCAACTCGCAAAACCCGGCCCTGTTTGGCAATGTGCGGGTGCACGGCAGCAATGGCGCCAGCGTGGGCGTGCAGACCGACGGCGGGGCCATGTTCATCGCCGGGGTGTCGGGCATCGCCGAGCCGCCTGTCAACGACCTGTGGACCGTGCCCGGCGAGGAGGACCTGCTGCCCCGCTTCAAGCAGGAGGACAGCGACTTCTTCAACTCCGTGGACAGCACGGATTACTTCCACCGCGAGCAGCTCAATGACTTCCTGCAGGCCATCGAGCAGCGGCGCAGCCCGCTGATCACCCTGGAGGATGGCCGCCGCACGGTGGAGCTGTTCACGGCCATCTACCGCTCCACGCGGGACCGGGCCATCATCCGCTTCCCGCTGACGGCCGAGCCCCAGGGCTTTGACGGCCGGGGGGATGGCAGGTGAGCCAAGCTCTGATCGAGCAAAGGCTGGTAGCCCTCCGCGATGAGGGCTACCGCGCGTTTAACAGCAAATTAATCCCCACGGTGGACCCGGGGCGCGTCATCGGCATCCGGGTGCCTGCGCTGCGGCAGCTGGCCCGGGAACTCAAGCGCGATGAACCCGCTGCCTGCCGGGCATTTCTGGACACCCTGCCCCACCGCTACCATGAGGAGGACAACCTGCACGGCTTTTTGATCGAGCTGGAGCCGGACTTTGCCCGCGCCCTGCGGCTGACGGAAGCCTTCTTGCCCCATGTGGACAACTGGGCCACCTGCGACCTGTTTTCCCCCAAGGTGTTCAAAAAGCACCCGGAGGAAATGCTGGCCACCGCCCGCCGGTGGGTTGACAGCGAGCAGCCCTACACCCGGCGCTACGGCATCGGCCTGCTGCTGAGCAACTACCTGGACGCGCGGTTCAGGCCCGAATTGTTAGAGCTGGTGGCCGATGTGCGCAGCGAGCACTACTATGTGCGCATGATGGTGGCCTGGTACTTTGCCACCGCGCTGGCCAAACAGCACGAAGCCGCCCTGCCCTATATAGTGGGCCGGCGGCTGGAGCGATGGACCCACAACAAGGCCATCCAGAAGGCCATCGAGAGCAGGCGCATCACCGACGAGCAAAAGGCGATGCTGCGGACGCTGAAGGCTACATAATGCTATAGCAGTTCTGATTCAACCCCATACAGCTCCGCCTCGGTCACGCTCTGTGCCAGGCGGAGCACGCTTTCCTGGATGCTGTCGGCCTGCGCCTGGCCAAAGGCCAGCGCCGCGATGGTGATATCAAACAGCGTATGGCTATCCTGATGGCCGGACTCCACCGCCGACAGGTTGAAAGCGGCGCGCAGGCGGCTGAGAATGCGCTTTACCTCGCTGCGCTTGTCCTTGAGGCTGCGGCACCAGGGTGCGCGAAAGCTCATGGTGATGATCAGCGCCGATACGCGGGTTTCGTCCATCATTTCCTCCGAAAAAATGCCCCGAGGCATGATGCCGCGGGGCAAAAAATCAATGCAGGATCAATACTCGGGCGGTACCTGCTGGCGCAGGTGTTCGTTGATATCCTCTGTCTGCAGCTTGTTGATGTTGTCTTCGTCAGAGGGGGCCGTGGGCGAGGCCTTGCTCTCGTCTGCCGGGGCCTGGGCTACCTTCTCGGCCTCGGTCTTGGGCGGGTTGGTTGAATCGTACACGATGTTGCCGTCGCCCATCTCGCCTTCCTCGTCGATGCCGTTGTCGGCTTCACGCTTTTCCTTGGCCTCGGCCTCATGCTCCAGCGCGCGCACGCGGTGCAGCAGCTTGTCAAAGCGATCCTTGCCGGCCTTCAGTTCCTGGCTGAGGTTGCCCGCTAACTCGTGAAACTCCTCCTTGCCCATGGACACGGCGTCCGCCAGGGTGGAGGCGCCCTTTTCGGCGGTGGCGCGCAGGCCGCTGAGCGCGCTGTGCAGCGCACTCTTTGCCTCGTCGGGCGTGGTGTATTGCTTGACCTCGGGGTCGTCCACGGCGTCCTTCACCTTTTCGTAGGTGTTGACGCTGAAATCCTTCACCTGGGTGAACACGTCACCGCTCTTTTCCTTGATGACGTTAAAGGTGTCCTCGCCTTTTTTGGCAAACTTGTCAAGGTTTTCCTTGGTGGCCACTTCACCGATTGCATCCGCCACCTTTTCCACCGCGCTGGAGAGCGCGCCGATGGTGGCCATGGCTGCCTTCTTCAGGGGATTGTCCTGATTCTGGTTGGTTTTGTTTTCCTGTCCGTCCATGTAATCACCCTCCTTCGGTTTGATAGATTATAACCAATCGGCAGGCCTGTTAAACCAAGGCGCCGGTTGTCAAAGGCGCATCAAGGGGCTATAATGGGCGCATTGCGGAGGTCGGCATGACGGAAGAAATCAGGCTGCAAGACGTGGTGGAGATGCGCAAGCCGCATCCCTGCGGCTCAAAGGAGTGGACGGTCACCCGCATCGGGGCGGATATCAAGCTGCGCTGCCTCAAGTGCGGCCGCGTGGTGATGCTCGACCGGGTGGATTTTTTGCGCCGCCGCAAGAGAGTGCTGTTGCAGGGGCCTGATGCGCCCGAGGTGAGCCTGGGCCTGAGCCCCCGGCCGGCAGATGAAGGAGAACAGTCAGACACATGAGCGAACAAAATAACAACGGCAAGCCGGAGGAACAGCAGAACACCGCCCCCAAGCCCGACGAGGCAACCCCGGCCGGCGAACCCGCTGCCCAGGGCAAGGGCAAAAAACCCAAGAAAGAGAAGAAAAAGAAGACCGTGGGGCAAGAGATCCTCAGCTGGGTGTTGACGCTGGTGGCCGCGGTGGTCATCGCCGGCCTGGTGCGCGCGCTGCTCATTGAGCCGGTGCGCGTGCAGGGCGGCAGCATGGATACCACGCTGGTTAACGGCGAGGTGATGCTGGTGACCAAGCCCGAGGTGCTGCTGGGCCGCCTGCAGCGGGGCGACGTAATCATCTGCCGCTACCCCGGCCGCAGCAAGACCAACACCATGCGCCTGGGCGCGCCGCTGGACATGAGCCTGACCAGCCACACGCTGTTTGTCAAACGCCTGATGGGCCTGCCGGGTGACACCATCGAGGTGCGTGACGGCCATGTATACCTGGACGGCCAGATGCTGGACGAGCCCTACATCGACAATGATAAGTGGGGCGGCCGGCCCTTTGGCCCCTACACGCTGGGCGACAATGAATACTTCGTCATCGGGGACAACCGGGCCAGCAGCCACGACAGCCGCTACCCCGAGGTGGGCCCCATCACCGGGGACATGATCGTGGGGCATCCCAAGTTAGTGGTGCTGCCGCTCAACCGCATCAGGACCATCAAATGACCGGCAAGCCGCGCAAGGGCTGGAAGGCCGGGCTATTCAGCTGGCTGCGCTCCTTCGCGGGGGCGGGGCTGGCGGCGCTGCTGGTGACCACGCTGCTGGCCTTGCCCATCCGCGTGCAGGGCGGCAGCATGGATGGCACCCTGCGCGACGGCGATATGCTGCTGGTCACCAGGCCGCAGGCGCTGTTAGGCAGCTTTCAGCGCGGCGACGTGGTGATCTGCGAATACCCCGGCCGCAGCCGGACGACCAGCCTGCGCCTGGGCGCGCAGCTGGACATGGGCCTCACCAGCCACACGCTGTTTGTCAAGCGGCTGATGGGCCTGCCGGGCGACACCATCGAGGTGCGCGGCGGCCATGTGTACCTGGACGGGCAGCTGGTGGACGAGCCCTATATCGACAGCGACAAATGGGGCGGCCGCGCCTACGGCCCCCATACGCTGGGCGAGGATGAGTACTTTGTCATCGGCGACAACCGGGCCAGCAGCCACGACAGCCGCTACCCCGAGGTGGGCCCCATCAGCGGCGACATGATCGTGGGGCACCCGAAGCTCGTGCTGTTTCCCCTCAACCGGATCGGGGCGGTTTACTGATTTTCAGCGGTTGTCTCTCTATCACCAATTTAAGGGAGGTGTCGGAGGGCTTGTCCTCCGACTGCAATCCGCGCCAGCGACAAGCGTGGTGGCGCGGCAGGCCTTGCGTAAGCAAGGGTTTCCTTGCCCTCCGCCGCCCGGGAACGAAGTGAGAGGCGGAGGGCCAAAGGCCTAACCATCAAAAAACCGCAGTTTTTTGATGGCGTGAACGGAATCCTCTGCCGGAGGGTTCCTTTTTTACACCATCCTGCCTTTATGATACAATACGCCTGAGGTGATTTGCTTGCAGGAGCGCTGCGTAATCGTAGACGGACACAGCCTGATGTACCGGGCCTTTCACGCGCTGCCGCCCATGGATGCGGACGGCGTGCCCACCAATGCGGTGCATGGCTTTTTCAGCATGCTGCTGCGCGTGCTGCGCGAGCAGCATCCCCAATACTGCGTGGTGGCGTTTGACGACCACGCGCCCACCTTCCGCCATGAAAACTACGCGGAATACAAGGCCGGCCGCGCGCCCACGCCGGACGACCTGCGGCCCCAGTTTCCGCTGGTGAAGGAGCTGCTGAGCGCCATGGGCATCGGCGTGCTCACCTTGCCCGGCTGGGAGGCCGATGACCTGCTGGGCACGGTGGCCAGGCAGGCCAACGGGAAGGGCATCCATGCCCTGCTGCTCACCGGTGACAAGGATGCCCTGCAGCTGGTCAGCGACGATACCTCCATGCTGTTTACCAGGCGCGGGATTTCTGAAACCGTGCTGTTTACCCCGTCCGGGGTGAAGGAATACTTTGGCGTCACCCCCCAGCAGGTGCCCGACTGGAAGGGCATGATGGGGGACAGCAGCGACAACATCCCGGGCATCCCGGGCGTGGGCGAAAAGACCGCCGTTAAGCTGCTGGACCAGTACGGCACGCTGGACAATGTGCTGGCCAATGCCGGGGAGATCAAGGGCAAGCTGGGCGAGCGCGTGCGCGACAATGTGGAGCAGGCGCGCTTCTCCCGCGAGCTGGCCATCATCGATACCAACGCGCCCATCACCGCCGCCTTTGGCGACTGGATGCTCACCCGCCTGCGGGGCGGCCTGCCCGACCTCAAAAAATACCAGCTCAACGTCATCGCGGCCGAGCTGATGCGCATGACGGCCGACCAGCCCGAGGCGCAGGCCGAGGCCGATGCCCCCAAGGCCGAGATGGCGCAGGCGGCGGAGGCCGCGCAGTTAGCTGCCTTTGCCCAGGGTGTGGCCGAGGACAATTTGGTGCTGTGCCTCAGCGAGGAAAGCATGAGCCTGGCCGAGCTGGATGGCAAGGCCATCCGCATGCCGCTGGGCGAGGCGCAGCAGGACATGTTCACCGCGGCGCAGGGCGCCACCATGGAGGATATGCTGCGCGCCGTAGCGCCGGCGCTGCAAAAGACCGGCCTCATTACCCACGATGCCAAGCGCCTGCTGCACCGCCTGCAGGGGCATGGGCTGCCGCTGCCCCGGCTGGTGGACGATACCATGATATTGGCCTATTTGCACAACCCGCAGGAGCGTAGCTACGCGCTGGCCAACTTTGCCTCGGTGGATGCACCCGGCGTGGCCGGCCTGCTGCTTCAGCAGCGGGCGCAGCTTGCGCAGGATGGCATGGAGCGCCTGTACCGCGACATCGAGCTGCCGCTGGTGCGCGTGCTGTTTGACATGGAGGTTGAGGGCTTTCAGGTGGACCGCGAGCCCCTGGTGGAGATGGGGCAGCACTTTACCGAGCAGACCCGCCACCTGCAGGAAGAAATCTACCAGCTGACCGGCATCAAGGGCTTTAACATCAACAGCCCCCAGCAGTTAGGCAAGGTATTGTTTGAAGACCTGGGGCTGCCCAGCCGGCGCAAGACGCGCACGGGCTGGTCCACCGATGCGGATACGCTGGAGGGCCTGCGCGAGATGCACCCGGCGATCGACCGGATCCTCGAATACCGCCAGATCGTCAAGCTCAACGGCACCTACATCGACGGCCTGCTGCGCAAGGTGGACCATACCGGCCGCATCCACACCACCTTTGACCAGACGGGTACGTCCACCGGCCGCATCTCGTCCAACGAGCCCAACTTGCAAAATATCCCCATCCGCACCGAGATGGGGCGGGAGATCCGCCGCGCCTTTGTGGCCAAGCCCGGCCACCTGCTGGTGGATGGCGACTATTCGCAAATTGAGCTGCGGGTGCTGGCCCATATGTCCGGCGATGAGGCCATGTGCGATGCCTTTATCCGCGGGCAGGACATCCACACCCGCACGGCGGCCGAAATCAACGGCGTGCCCATGCAGCAGGTGACGGGGGCCATGCGCTCGGCCGCCAAGGCGGTCAACTTCGGCATCGTCTACGGCATCAGCGACTTTGGCCTGGCCAACAACATCGGCGTCAGCCGCAAGCGGGCGGCGGACTTTATCTCTCGCTACTTTGAGCGCTACCCCAAGGTGCAGGCCTTCATGGAAAACGCCAAGAAGGAAGGCTACCAAAGCGGCTACGCCACCACCCTGTACGGACGGCGGCGCTGGCTGAAGGAGCTAAAGAGCAGCAACGCCAACCTGCGCAACTTCGGCGAGCGCGCCGCCATGAACACGCCCATTCAGGGCACGGCGGCGGACATTATCAAGGCTGCCATGGTGCGCGTGCACCGGCGCCTGGCAGACAGCGGGCTTGAGTCCCGCCTGATCCTCACCGTGCACGACGAGCTGATCATCGAGGCCCCCGAGCAGGAGGCGGCCCAGGCGGCCAGCCTGCTGCGCGAGAGCATGGAGCAGGTGATCGAGCTATCCGTCCCCCTGGTCTGCGAGATTAAGACCGGGCGCAGCTGGTATGACACAAAGTAGGCCCTACATCATCGGCCTCACCGGCGGCATTGCCGCAGGCAAGAGCAACCTGGCCCGCGCGCTGCGCGAGGCCGGCGTTACGGTGATTGATGCCGATGCCATCTCCCACGGGCTGACGGCGCCCCGGGGGCCGGCGCTGCCCGACATCCGCCGGGCCTTTGGCGAGGGGGTATTTGCCCCGGACGGCACGCTGGACCGCAGGGCGCTGGGCGCTGCCGTGTTTGGCAACCCGCAGGCGCTGGCCCGGCTGAACGCCATCATGCACCCCTTGGTGCTGGCCGAGATCCGCCGGCAGATTGAGGCGCACGCCGATCAGCCCGCCCTGGTGATCGACGTACCGCTGCTGTACGAGGTGGGCTGGCATGTATACTGCGATGAGGTGTGGTGCGCCTGGGCGCCGCCCCGCGTGCAGGTGCGCCGCATCATGCGGCGGGATGGGCACAGCCTGATGGCGGCCATCCGCCGGGTGCGCAGCCAGATGCCCATCGGGCGCAAGCGCAGGCGCGCCGACCATGTGATCGACACCACCGGCACCCGGCAGCAGAGCGCGCGCAAGGCGCTGAGGCTGTGGCAGGATGCCCTGAGGAGGACGCAGCATGTTTGACCGAAGAAAGCCGGCACGCGGGCAGCCGGACCGCCCCCAGCCCCGCTATCTCTCGCAATATGCGCCGCCCCCCAAGGAGGACCCCTTCCGCCCCGCGCCCGGCGAGCGGGACAGGGGGCGCAACCGCCGCTCCGGCCGGCGGGATCAGCAGCCTGATCAGGCCCCCCGCGCCAACCCGCTGGGCTGGATGGCCGGCCTGGCGGTGCTGGGCCTGGCCGCTGTGCTGGCGCTCACGTTTTTGAGCTACAGCCGGGCCGACGCGCGCCTGCAGGCCCTGCGGGGCGAGCGCGCCGCCCAGGCAGCAAAGCACGAGAAGGACATCGGCTACTACGTGCAGATGCGCCGGGTATCGGGCTATGACGAGCTGATCCGCAAGTATGCCCAAGAGTTTCAGGTGGACCGCAGCTTCATCTCGGCCATCATCGCGCGCGAGAGCCACTACGACCCGCAGGCCGAGTCCGGCGTGGGCGCGCGCGGCCTCATGCAGGTGATGAAGGATACCGGCGAATGGGTGGCCCAGCGCCTGGGGGTGCAGGGCTACAGCTACGACCGCCTCTACGAGCCCGAGCTCAACATCCGCTTTGGCGCCTGGTACCTCAACTACCTCAGCGCCCACTTCAATGGCAACCCGGTGATGATCGCCTCGGCGTACCATGCCGGCGCCAACAACGTCAAGCAGTGGGCCCTCAACTATGCGGCCGACCAGCGCACCCTGACGGTAGACCAGATTCCCAAGGACAATACCCGTGACTATGTACAAAAGGTGATGAACGCCTATGCGCTCTATTATGAATTTGACAGCCAAAGGCCGTAAACAGGCATGTGCCGGCACCCTGAGGCGGCTGCTTTGCCTGCTGCTGGTGCTGGCCCTGCCCGGCGCCCCCGCCCTGGCAGCGCCCGTGGGGCAGGGGGACTCGCTGACCATCGGCCTGGTGGGCGGTAACACCGATTTTTACAATCCCCTTGTATTGCAGGAGCGGGACCTGGCCTCGCTGACCCACCTGGTGTACGAGGGGCTGATTGTCATCGACGATGACTACCGCCCCGCCTCCGGCTTGGCCGAGCGGTGGGAGAGCAGCCCGGGCGGCGAAACGTGGACCTTCACCCTCAAGGAGGGCATCACCTTTCACGACGGCACGCCGCTGACGGCGGCCGATGTGGCCGCCACCGCTACCGAGATACTGCGCCTGGCCACCGATGAGGCATCGCCCTACCGGGGCGTATATTCCTCGCTGCGCTACATGGTGTCCAGCGTCAAGGCCGTATCGGAAAATACCGTGGAGTTCCGCACCAGGCGCAACAACTACGGCTTTTTGTTTTCCATGAACTTCCCCGTGCTGCCCGCCGGGCAGGTGCAGGCCGCGCGCCCGGTGGGCACCGGACCCTACAGCGTGGCGGGCTATATGCCGCAGGACTATATGCTGCTCACCGCCAACATGGACTGGTGGGACGGCGAGCCCGCGCTCAAGCAGGTAATGGCCATCTTCCACCAGAGCAGCCAGGAATTGGTGGGCAGCTACGAGTACAACCGCGTGGATGCCATCATCACCCGCTCGCTAAATGCCGCCCAGTACCGCAGCGGCGCCAGCACCCTCAACGTCAGCTACCGCACCCGCCAGCTGGAGACGCTGCTTTATAACAACGCCAGCTACGAGCTGGAGGACGTGCGCATGCGCCGCGCCATCCGCTACGCTGTCAGCGTGGATGCCATCGCCAGCACCGCCTACATGAGCACGGTGGCCCGCACCGACAGCCTCATGCCGCCCGGCACCTGGATGTATAACGACCTTACCTCCTCCGTTCGGCCGGACTCACGCCAGGCAGAAGCGCTGCTCAATGAGCTAGGCTGGACGGACACCGACAACGACGGCGTGCGCGACAAGATGATCAACGGCGTGAAAAAGAACCTGTCGCTGCGCTTCGTCGTGTATGAGGAGCCGGGGGAGAGCGTGCGTATCAACACCGCCAACCAGATCGCCTCCATGCTGGGCGGCCTGGGCATCCAGTGCCGGGTGGAGGGGCTGGCGTTTTCCGATGCCCTGGCCCGCCTGAAGGCCGGCACATTCGACCTGGCGCTGGCCGCCTTCAACGTGGACCCGGTGCCCGACCCCGGCTTTCTGCTCATCAGCGGCAATACGGGCAACTACATGCGCTACAAGTCCGACCGCATGGACAAGCTGTTTACCGAGCTGCGCAGCGCGATGGACCGGGACGCCTACCAGATGAAGCTGCTGGAGATACAGGCCCTGATGGTGGAGGATTGCCCGCTGATCAGCCTGTACTACCGCAACGGGGCCATCGTCACCCGGCGCATGTTCTCCGCCGCGCGCGATCTGCGCGAGCCCGATGTGCTGCGCGGCCTGGAAAAGGGCCCCACCCCCGGCCAATAAGGCGGCCTGGCGGTCGCCAAAGATATAGGAACAAATATTCGCATTTCGGGTCCAAATCGCTTGTTTTCACCATGCCGGCATGCTATACTGCATGGCGGGAACAGGCTTCCCGTTTTGTTTTGAAGAAGGAGACCGCATGAAGCTTGGGGTCATTTCGCTGGGGTGCGCCAAAAACCGCGTGGATACTGAGGAGATGCTCTCCCTGCTGACGCAGGAGGGCTATACGCTGACCGACAAGGCCGAGGAGGCCGAGGTGCTGGTGATCAACACCTGCGGCTTCATCACCTCGGCCAAGGAGGAGTCCATCGACGCCATCTTTGAGATGGCACAACATAAGCAGACGGGCAAGTGCCGGGCGCTGGTGGTGACCGGCTGCCTGGCCCAGCGCTACGGCGACGACCTGATGCGCGAAATCCCGCAGATCGACGTACTAAGCGGCGTCACCCAGTATGACACGCTGGCCGGCGCCATCCGTTCATCGCTGGAGCGGGGCGAGCGCGCGCAGAATACCGAGCGCAACAACGCCTTTTTGCACTGCGGGCGGGTGCTGACCACGCCCAAATATTCCGCCTACATCCGCATCGGCGAGGGCTGCGACAATCGCTGCGCCTACTGCGCCATCCCGCTCATCCGGGGCGGGCACCGCAGCCGCCCGCTGGCAGACATACTGGACGAGATGCGCACGTTGGCCCAGCAGGGCGTGAAGGAGCAGATCCTCATTGCGCAGGATACCACGCGCTGGGGCCGCGACCTGTCAAACGCCTCCCTGCGGCATCTGGTGCGCGATGCCGCGGGCATTCCGGGGCTTGATTGGCTGCGGGTGCTCTACTGCTACCCGGACGAGACCGACCGCGCCCTCATCGACGAGATGGCCGCCCACCAGACCGTGTGCCGCTACCTCGACCTGCCCTTGCAGCACGCCGTGCCCCGCATCCTCAAGGCCATGAACCGCCGCGGCGATATCGAGGAAGTAAAGGCCCTGCTGCAGTATGCCCGCGAGCGCGGCTTTGCCCTGCGCACCACCTTTATCGTGGGCTTCCCCGGCGAGACGGAGGAAGATTTTGAGGCGCTAATGGCCTTTGTGCGCGAGGTGCGTTTTGACAGGATGGGCGCCTTCGCCTTCTCACCGGAGGAGGACACCACCGCCGCCCTGCTGCCCGATCAGATCGATGAATCCGTCAAGCAGCAGCGTCTGAGCCGCCTGATGGCCCTGCAGCAGGGCATCAGCCGGGAGCTGAACCAACAGCGCGTGGGCAGCGTGTGCCGCGTGCTGGTCACCGGGCGGCAGCAGGGGGCCTATACCGGCCGCTCCCAATGGGAGGCGCCCGATGCCGACGGCCTGATTTTGTTTGACAGCGTGCGCCGGCTGACGCCCGGCGAGTTTGTGCAGGTGCGCATCACCGGGGCCGAGGACTATGATCTGCGGGGCGAGGCAGTGGAGGGCGACGCATGAACCTGCCCAACCGCCTGACCATCCTGCGGGTGCTGCTGATCCCGCTGTGCGTGCTGCTCATCATGGTGTCCTGGTATCTGCCGGCGGCCATCGTATTTGCCCTGGCCGCGCTGACCGACCTGCTGGACGGCTACCTGGCCCGGCGGGACAACCTGGTCACCAACTTTGGCAAGTTTGCCGACCCCGTGGCCGACAAGATACTGGCCCTGTCGGTGATGGTGGCGCTGCTGGCCCGCGGGCTGTACCCCTGGTGGGCGGTGTGCATCGTGGTGGCCAGGGAGCTGGCCGTGGACGGCCTGCGCCTGGTATCGGTGGAGCAGGGCGTCGTCATCCCCGCGGGCACTTTGGGCAAGAACAAGACCAACGCCCAGTTCTTCTCCATCCTGTCGGCGCTGCTGTTTTTACCCGGCTGGCTCACCATGGCGCTGGTCATTGTGATGAGCGTGCTGACCATCATCTCCGGCGTGCAGTATTTCCGCGGCGCGGGGGATTTGCTTAAACTTCACTGACGTATTGAAAGGATAACAACATGGCCGCTAAAGAAAAAGAGACCAAAGCCACGCAGGAGGCTGCCGCCAGGCAGGACGAGCGCACCCAGGCGCTGGACCGCGCGCTGGCCGCGCTGGACAAGCAGTTTGGCCGGGGCACCGTGATGAAGCTGGGCGGGCAGACCAAGATGCAGGTGGACGCCGTGCCTACCGGCAGCCTGGAGCTGGACCTGGCGCTGGGCGTGGGGGGCATTCCCCGTGGCCGCATCATCGAGGTGTACGGCCCCGAATCCTCCGGTAAGACCACCGTGGCCCTGCATGTGGTGGCCGAGGTGCAGAAGAAGGGCGGCATCGCTGCCTTCATCGACGCCGAGCACGCGCTGGACCCGGCCTACGCCAAGCGCCTGGGCGTCAACATTGACGAATTGTACGTCAGTCAGCCCAACACCGGTGAGGACGCGCTGGAGATCGCCGAGGCGCTCATCCGCTCGGGCGCGGTGGACATCGTGGTAGTGGACAGCGTGGCCGCGCTGGTGCCCCGCGCCGAGATTGACGGCGAGATGGGCGACACCTTTGTGGGCCTGCAGGCCCGCATGATGAGCCAGGCCATGCGCAAGCTGGCCGGCGTGGTATCAAAGACCGGCTCCATCGCCCTGTTTATCAACCAGATCCGCGAGAAGGTGGGCGTGATCTACGGCAACCCGGAGGTAACGCCCGGCGGCCGCGCGCTCAAGTTCTACGCATCGGTGCGCCTGGAGGTGCGCCGCGGCGAGCAGCTCAAAAATGGCAGCGAGGTCATCGGCAACCGCACCAAGGTGAAGGTGGTCAAGAACAAGGTGGCCCCGCCCTTCCGCGTGGCCGAGTTTGACCTGCTCTACGGCCTGGGCATCAGCCGCGAGGGCACGCTGCTGGATATGGCCGTGCAGCGCGACATCATCCAGAAGTCCGGCTCCTGGTTCAGCTACAAGGATATCCGCATCGGCCAGGGCCGCGACAACGCCCGCAAGTACCTGCAGGACAACCCGGATGCCGCCATGGAGATCGAGGAGATCATCCGCGCGGAGTTTGCCACCGCCACGGTGCACACCGAGGGCGAGGACGTGGTGGCCCAGGACGAGGAATGATCTAACATGTACCTCAGAAGGAACAGCTTCGCACTGTTCCTTCTTTTTTTCTGCGAGGGTGAACCTTTTTGCCCGGGGTGCGACTCATCAGGTGGAAGGAGGGCGTATGGGCGCGTTGAATCGGCAACACCTGTTTGAAGCGGCGGTCGCACCCTGGGCGAAGGGCCTGTTCGCCTTCATCCGCTGCCATGCGCCGCAGGACCCGGAGGACATCTATCAGGAGACGCTGCTGGCCGCATGGAAGGGGTTTGACGGCTTCCGGGGCCAATCCACTATCAAGACCTGGCTGTACGGCATCGCCCGCTACAAATGCCTGGACGCCATGCGCGGCAAGTACCGCAGACAGGCGGTGGAGGAGCAGGGCGCGGAGCAGGAGGGCCGGGACGCCGGCTTTGAGCAGGCTGCCGTCACCCGCATGGACCTGAGCGCCGCGATGGAGCGCCTGCGGGAAGCGGAGCGCACGCTGCTGTACCTGGTCTATGGGCAGGGGTTTAGCCTGCGGGAGGCCGCGGACATACTGGATGTGCCCGAGGGCACGGTGAAAAGCAGGCTGCACACGCTGCGCAGGCGCCTGCGCGCGGGGATGGAGGAGAAACCATGACACAACAGGAGATGCTGGACAGGATGCCGCAGTTTGCCCTGGGCACCCTGCCGCCCGATGAGGCGATGGCCATTGCCCGCTCGCTCAAGGAGGACGCGGTGCTGATGGAGGAGCTGGTGTTTGCCCTGCAGCTGCGCGAGGCCGTCAAGGCCTGGGAGGTGGAGCCGCCCCGCTTGGCCCCCTTGCCGCTGGAGGTGCCCATATCCGACAGCCTGCTGCGCGGCGCGGACCTGCTGCGCAGCGCCCTGCGCACGGCGGGCAGCAGCCTGCGCCTAGCAGGCAGAATGATCTGATACCAAACTTATTGGTATGACTGCTTACTTGATACATTTGAGAGGAGAAATAGCATGAATTCCCACGAAAACAAAAGCGATGCCCAAAGCATCAGCGAGATTCTGGAGTCGGTCGGCGACAAGATTCCCAAGCTCATCACCGGCGTGATGAACAGCTTCTACACCAAGGAGGCGGGCACTTCCATGGGCCAGGCCGTCGGCGCCTATTACAGGGAGCTGGTGGATGCCGGCATCCCGCAGGGGGCGGCGCTGGAGATGACCAAGGAGTTCTCCTTCAGCCTCAAGAAGGTGATGAACCAAAGCGGCGGTTTCCATACCGATGGGCGGGATGATGACCAGCCCCAGGGCTTCAGCTTCAACTTCACCCCCAACAAAAAGAAGCAGGCCCCGCCGGCGGAAGACGGCATGCCCCGGGACGAAGGCTGATGGGAGGCTGGCTGCGGGCCGTCGGCGCGGCGCTGATGCTGCTGGCAAAATCCCCCGCGCTGCTGATCGCGCTGGGGCACAGTTACCGCGTCTTTCGCCGCAGCTTTGTCCACGCAGCCGCCCGGGAGGGCATGCCCGAGGAACTGGCGATAGAGCTGGCGCGGGAGATGCGGCCATCGAGCATATTTGCGCAACATCGGCAAAAGTAAAGATTTCTTAAGACGACCCGGCGCCGCAGATTCGCGGCGCCGTTTGTGATAGAATGGTCATACATCAACAAGGAGGGCGATACAAATGACAAAGCGCATGTTTTCCATCCGCGTGGCGGCTGCGGTCATCTGCCTGTTGCTGCTGGCTGCGCCCCTGGCGCAGGCGGCCGAGGGGCAGATATTGCGCCCCGGCGACCGCGGCGATGCCGTGCGCCGCATGCAGCAGGCGCTGGGCGGCCTGGGCTACAGCCTGCGGGCCGATGGCGTGTATGGCCCCAAGACGGTGGGGGCGGTGCATGCCTTTCAGCAGCGCAACAGCCTGCGGCAGGATGGCGTTGCCGGCCCGGTCACGCTGGGCAAGCTATACTCCGGCAAGGCGTTGGGCTATGCCGGCCCCACCGGCGCCGATACCAGCGCCACTGTATCCACCCAGCGCGACCGCATCCTCTACCTGCGCAGCAGCCAGTCCGACCGGGACAAATCCAACGTCATGGCGCTGATCCCCTCAGGGGCCAATCTGACCGTGCTGGCCAAGGGCGATCCCTGGACCAAGGTGCGCTATGATGGCAAGACCGGCTATGTGATGACGGGCTTCCTGCGCTTCCCCTCCACGCCAGCGGGCAGCACCGTGCAGCCGGCGGCAGGCCAGGCCGGGGTGGCCACCCAGCCCGGCCGCAGCCTCAACCTGCGCAGCTCCATGGCCAAGGCCGGCAAGCGCAACATCATCGGCTACCTGCCCTCGGGCACGGTGGTGGAGCTGCTGGAGAAGGGCGGCACCTGGAGCAAGGTGCGCCATGGCGGCAAGACCGGTTACGTGATGAGCGGGTTTTTGCGATTTCCGTAATACGAAACTCAAACCTAAACGCTTTGATTGGACTTGTCTTTTTCCGCCTGCGCCTTGCCTCTTTCGGTCAGCGTAGCGCCGCTACGCCTCCCTCATTCGGCTTCACGCAGTCGAAATTCCTGCGTCCATCCTTGCGTTAATGTTTTCGTTTCGTATGACATGCATATCAAGCATAAAAGGCGTCCCGCGAACATGCCGCGGGACGCCTGCTTATATCTGCCTTGCTGTATCAGGCCTGGCCGATGACCTCCTTGCCCCCCATATACGGGCGCAGGGCCTGGGGGATGCGCACGGTGCCGTCCTCTTGCAGGTTGTTCTCCAGGAAGGCGATCAGCATTCGCGGCGGGGCCACCACCGTGTTGTTGAGGGTGTGGGCAATCTGGTTTTTGCCGTTCTCGTCCTTGTAGCGGATGCGCAGGCGGCGCGCCTGGGCGTCGCCCAGGTTGGAGCAGCTGCCCACCTCAAAGTACTTCTGCTGGCGGGGGCTCCAGGCCTCCACGTCGCAGCTTTTCACCTTCAGGTCGGCCAGGTCGCCCGAGCAGCACTCCAGCGTGCGCACGGGTATGTCCAGTGTGCGGAAGAAGTCTACCGTGTTCTGCCACAGCTGATCGTACCAGTGCATGCTGTCCTCGGGCTTGCACACGACGATCATTTCCTGCTTTTCGAACTGGTGGATGCGGTAGACGCCGCGCTCCTCAATGCCGTGGGCGCCCACCTCCTTGCGAAAGCAGGGGGAGTAGCTGGTAAGGGTCTGGGGCAGGCTGCTTTCGTCCAAAATGTTGTCGATAAACTTGCCGATCATGCTGTGCTCGCTGGTGCCGATGAGGTACAGGTCCTCCCCTTCGATTTTGTACATCATGTTTTCCATCTCGGCAAAGCTCATCACCCCGGTGACCACCTCCGCGCGGATCATGTAGGGCGGGATGCAGTAGGTGAAGCCGCGGTCGATCATAAAATCCCGCGCGTAGCTCAGCACCGCCGAGTGCAGCCGCGCAACATCGCCCAGCAGGTAGTAAAAGCCGTTGCCGCTGGTCTTGCGCGCGCTGTCCAGGTCGATGCCGCTGAGGCGCTCCATGATGTCCACATGGTAGGGGATGTCCCACTGGGGCACCACAGGCTCGCCGTAGCGCTCGATCTCCACGTTTTCCTGGTCGCTCTTTCCCAGGGGCACGCTGCCATCAATGATCTGGGGGATCAGCATCATCTTTTCCCGGATCTGCTGGGCGTACTCATCTTCCTTTTGCTCCAGCTGCAGCAGCTCGTCCTGCATGTCCTTCACCTGCTGCTTGGCGGCCTCTGCCTCCTGCTTTTGCCCCTGCTTCATCATGGCGCCGATCTGCTTGGAGATGCTGTTGCGCTGGCTGCGCAGCCAGTCAGCCCGGCCGATGGCCTCGCGGTTGAGGCGGTCCAGCTCCAGCACCTCATCCACCAAGGGCAGCTTGTGGTCCTGGTATTTCTTTTTGATGTTCTCGCGCACCAGGTCAGGGTTGTTGCGGATCAGGTTGATGTCAATCATGGGGATGCCTCCTTGATATTGATGGATAAAATAATGCCCTCCTGCCCCTGCATGGGACGGAAGGCTCCGCGTTGCCACCCAAGTTGCCGCGCATGCGCACGGCCTCTCTGACGGCTGTATGGGGCCTGCCCCTCCGGCTCCTCGCCGGCCGCTTGGGAAGTGGAACGGCTGCCTTCACCACCGGGTCACACCGACCCCCGGCTCTCTTGAGGTGTTGCGCAGCCACAGTTTCCCTCGGACGCGTTGGGGGCATTATACGACAGAAAGCCTGCCCTTGGCAAGGGTAAAACGAACGCGGTGCGGGACGGTGCTGCGGCATGGGGCGGCAATTGTTACAATCTTGTGACGAATCATCCCAACTTGTTTACCCCCTCATGGCTTTGTGTTATACTGCATACGGAAACAAAGGCTGAGGAGGGCGCATGGACCTCATCCGCGTCATTGAGCAAAAAAAGCTGGGCAACGCCCTGAGCAAAGAGGAAATCACCGCCTTTGCCCGGGCGGCGGCCGACCCTGCCACGCCGGATTATCAGTTGGCGGCGCTGCTGATGGCCATCCGCCTCAACGGCATGGATGCCCGGGAGACGGCCGACCTCACCCTGGCCATGGCCCGCACCGGCGATATGATGGCGCCCGATGTGGGCGGCCTGCCGGTGGACAAGCACTCTACCGGCGGGGTTGGCGATACCACCACTTTGGTGCTGGTGCCGCTGGTGGCGGCCTGCGGCGCCAAGGTCATCAAGATGAGCGGGCGCGGCCTGGGGCACACCGGCGGCACGGTGGATAAAATGGAGAGCATCCCCGGCATGCGCACCGAGCTGCCCGAGGAAGAAATTGTCAGCATCGTGCGGCGCATCGGCTGCTGCGTGGCCGCCCAGTCGGGCGAGCTGGCGCCGGCCGACAAGCGGCTGTACGCCCTGCGGGATGTGACGGCCACGGTGGATTCCATCCCGCTGATCGCGTCGTCCATCATGTCAAAGAAATTGGCCACCGGCGCCCAGGGCATCGTGCTGGATATCAAGGTGGGCGACGGCGCCCTGATGAAGACGCTGGAGGACGCCCTGCAGCTGGGCGATGCCATGGTGGACATCGGCTGCAAGGCCGGGCGGCGCGTCACCGCGCTGGTGACCGGCATGGAGGAGCCGCTGGGCAGCCATGTGGGCAACGCGCTGGAGGTCGGGGAGGCCATTGACGTGCTGGCCGGGCGCGTGCAGGGGCCGCTACTGGATGTGTCTTTGCTGTTGGGCGAGCAGATGCTGCTGCTGGCCGGCCTGGCGCAGGACGCGCAGGCCGCCCGCGGCCTGCTGCTGGAGGCGCTGCACAGCGGCAAGGGCCTTGCCAAGCTCAAGGAAATGATCGAGGCGCAGTCGGGCGACGGCGCCGTTACACAGGATACCGGGCTGCTGCCCCGGGCTGCCCACCGCATCGCGGTGAAGGCGGACAAAAACGGGTATCTTCATGAGGTGGACGCCACCCGGGTGGGCCTGATTGCCCAGAGCCTGGGCGCGGGGCGCCTGCGCAAGGAGGATGTGATCGACCCCGCCGTGGGCCTGGTGCTGTTAAAGCGCATCGGCGACCCGGTGCGCGAGGGCGACCTGCTGGCGCAAGTCCACACCAACCATCCGGACCGGGGCGAACAGGCGGCGCAGGCGCTGCTTCAGGCTCTGCACATCGGGGAAGGGTCCGTCCCCAAGGCAAAACAACTGTACGCGGTCATTGCAAAGGACCGCAGGGAGGTAGTATGACCCGCAACCGTATTCTGGCCCTGATGCTCAGCCTGCTGATGATGACGCAGCTTTTCCCGGCCCTGTCCCTGGCGGAGGCCGCAGCCCCCGCATCGGAGACAACGGCAGAACAACCCGCACCCGAAGCCACCGAAGAAGAAACCACTGAAGAAACAGCCCAGGCATCCCCCGCGCCCGCCTATGACAACCCCTTCCTCAAGATGGACATCATGGACATGAACGAGCAGCCCTTTGACGTATCGCAGCTGGCCGGCAAGCCGCTGATGCTCAACTTCTGGGCCAGCTGGTGCACCCCCTGCGTGATGGAGATGCCCGACCTCAACGAGCTGAGCGAGGAGTACAAGGACAAGATGCTCATCGTGGGCATCATGAGCAGCGCGGCCAACTTTACCCAGGACGGCGGCGTCGCGCTGGACCAAAAGGAGATAGAAGCCGCCCGCGCGCTGTATGAGAGCAAGGGCATCACCTACCCCTCGCTAATCCCCAACGACCTGATGCTGGCCATCATGTACCAGGTGCCCATCCAGTCCATCCCCACCACGCTGTTCATCGACGAGAACGGCTACCTGATTCACTCGGTCATCGGCGCGCGCGACAAGGCAAACTGGGCCTCCCTGATGGATCAGGTGCTGGCCGTCATCAGCGAAAACCCCTCGCCGGCCAAGACCCCGGAAAAGCCCGGTGAGTAATGCCGGTCGGCGCCCGCGCCTGTGGATCCCGCTGAGCCTGGCGGGCATTCTGCTCATCGCCCTGGGCGCGGCCCGGGGCGAGGTGGACACGGTGTTTCGCAAGGCCATCATGATCTGCCTGGAGTGTATCGGCATTGGTTAATGCAAGCAAGCAGCGCATCCGCGGACGGGGGCTGATCCAGCTCCTGTTCGCCGCGCTGACCAACAGCTTTGTGACGGGGTTTGCGGCCGGCAAGATCTACCAGGGCGACCTCAAGCGCCTGTGCCACCCCGGGCTCAACTGCTACTCCTGCCCCGGCGCGGTGCTCAGCTGCCCCATTGGCGCCCTGCAGGCGGTGATCGGGAGCCGGGCGTTCAACCTGTCGCTGTACCTGATGGGCTTTCTGCTGTTGGTGGGGGCCACGCTGGGGCGGTTTGTGTGCGGCTTCCTGTGCCCGTTCGGCATGATACAGGAGTGGCTGTACAAGATTCCCTTCCCATGGAAGCGCAACCGCTTCCGGGCGGACACGGCGCTGCGGTACCTCAAGTACGTGATGCTGGTGGTGCTGGTCATCGCGCTGCCCATGCTGCTGGTCAACGACGCGGGTGCCGGCTCGCCCACCTTCTGCAAGTATGTGTGCCCGGCGGGCACGCTGGAGGGCGCGGTGCCGCTGGTGCTGCTGTCGGGCGCCGCCAAGGCGCCGGGCGACGCGCTGCCCGCGGGCCCCCTGCAACCCCAGGCATTGCCCGGCCTGCCGGCGGGGCCGCCCCTTTTGCAGGGCGCGGCGGTGCTGCCCGGCCTGGAGGCCCAGCCCGTATACCAGACCGGCGCGCTGTTTACCTGGAAGATGGCGGTGATGGCGCTGGTGATTTTGCTCAGCGTGGTCAACTACCGCCCGTTTTGCAAGTACCTGTGCCCGCTGGGGGCCATCTACGGCCTGCTCAACCCGGTGGCGCTGTATCGGCTGCGCATGGAGGAGAGCCTGTGCATCCACTGCGGGCGCTGCCGCAAGGCCTGCCTGATGTGCCTGGACCCGGAGCACAGGCAAAACCAGCCCGAGTGTGTGCGCTGCGGCGACTGTGTCAACGCCTGCCCCACCGGTGCTTTAACCATGGGCTTTGGCGATAAAAGGCGAACGGATGAAACTGCCGGCGCTGCCTCCCCCGCGAGGCAGACCCGGGGATGAAAGGAAGGAATCCTATGAAACGCATGATCCTGCTCCTGCTGGCCCTGATGATGGCGGCGCTGCCTGCCCTGGCCGCACCGACGGAGGCCATTGCCCCCCTCAGCGTGGACGAACTGCACACCTTTGCCGGCACGCTGCTGGAGCGGGGCATCCGCGAGGGTCTCACGGTAGCCTCGGGCGAGGAGGGCTACATGGCCGAGGGCGAGGGCTATACCCTCTACCTGTCCAGCGAGGACCTGAGCATGGACACCGTGCTCATCGAGGCCGCGCTGACCATGGATTCCACCCACGAGCAGGGCCTGGTAGGGCCCCGGGGCATCGCCGTGACCGACACGCTGAGCGATGTGCTGTCGGCCTACCCCAACGACAACCCGGTGCTGGCCGGCACCATGACGGGCGCCGTGCTGTACATCTCGGGCGCGCTGCCGGGCGAGGTGGCCACCGGGGTGGTGACCCGCGACGGGCAGGATATCAAGCTGGTGGAGCAATCCGTCCTTCAGCCCACTGAGGGCGGCTACCTGCGCCTTGGCCTGCAGTATGTGATTGACAGCGGGCTGGTGGTTGCGCTGCGCTACTTCAGCGGCGGCGTGCTGACCGAGCAGGAGGCGCAGGACGCCATGACGGCCATCGCCAACCTGCAGGAGGAGACCAGCTACTTCGCCTACGACACCCAGGACCCCCAGCCCCTGCAGCGCGAGGACATGAGCTTTGCCGGGCTTGACTTCTTCGACATGACGCCTGACATTGCCCAGAGCGTGCTGGGCGACGCCGTGCACGAGGAAAAGGTAAAGGATTCCACCGGCGAGGAGCTGCGCGTGATGCAGTGGGACGGCATCGAGATCGCCTTTGTGTACGGCTCGGGCGGCCAATTGAAGCGCGCCGACCGCATCACCGTGACCGGGGCGGGCGTGGAGGGGCCGCGCGGCCTGCGCGTCGGCACCCCGCTGACCATCGCGATGGGCCGCTTTCAGCACCCGGCGGAGATACCCGCCGAGGCCGGCACGCTGTACGGCGATGCCGAGAACCAGCAGCCGCCCTACGGCCGCCTGGATATGAACGAGAACAGCGCACAGCTCAACTACGTCATGGAGCAGGACGGCGAGGCCGTGCGGCTGACAGCCTCCTTCCTGGGGGGCGAGCTGGTGGAGATGGGCGCGACCTACTGATTCAGCTCGGGCCGGGGATGCCGCTGCGCGCATGCCCGGCCCGGTTTGTCCCTTTTCTTTTTGCATACCGACCATCGAAGGAGCGCTTGTGCGGATCGATCTGAGCTGCCCGGTTGAACTATGGCACTTCCGGATGCCCACCAGGGACTATCCGGCGGTTGCGCTGCAGATGTTCAACCTGTCCGAAAAGACGGTCACCAGCATACAGGCGGCCTTTTTGTGCTATGACGCCCTGGGTGAGCGCCTCAGCCGCCAGGTAGAGCGGATCACCGGCCTTCAGGGGGAGGGACGCTCGGCCTTTGAGATGATGGTGGACGTGGAGGACGGCGAGCGCGCCGCGCGCATGGACTTCATCATCGAAAAGGTGTGGTTCATCGACGGCACGGTGTGGCGCCGCAGCGCCGGCGACCTGGCCGAGTATGAGGACAACCGCCTGCCCGCCGGCAAGCAGCTGGATGTGCTGCGCCATGTGGCCGGGGCCGACGCCCAGGGCTACCCCAGCGATCAGGGGGCGGTGTGGGTGTGCGTGTGCGGCCGGGCCAACCCGGCCAGCGCCGCCGAGTGCGCGCGCTGTCAGCGCGACAAGCGCGAGGTGTTTACCCGCTGCAACAAGGCGGCCATCGAGGTCATCCTCTACGAGCGCGAGAGCGCCATGGAGGAAAAGGCGCGCCAAGCCCGCGAGGAGGCGGGGCGCATGCAGTACGAGCGGGAGGAGCGGGAGCTGCGAAGCAAGAAGCGCCGCCGCCGCGCCACCGGTGGCCTGATCACGCTGGTGGTGCTGGCCGCGGGGGCGTATGGCGTATGGTTTCATGGCATCCCGGCCTACAACTACTACCGCGCGGGCGAGCTCCTTAAGAAAAAGGAATATGCCCAGGCCAAGGAGGTCTACCTGTCGCTGGCCGACTATGGCGACAGCGCGGCCCTGGCGCTGGAGAGCGACTACCAGCGCGCAGCCGATACCGCGCGCGCCGGCACGCTGACCGGGTACAAGGCCGCGCAGGACATATACGCCGCGCTTGCTGACTACCGCGACAGCGCCAACCAGGCCAACGCCATGCGCTATGCCCGCGCCGAGCTACTGCGGGGGGAGGGGGCCTTTGAGCAGGCCATCGCCCTGTATGATGAGTTGGGGGGCTGGGGCACCGCGGCCGACCAGGCGCTGGCCGCCCGCTACGAGTGGGCGAGCAGCCTGATGGAGGCGCTGAACTATACCGCCGCGCGGGAGAAGTACCTGGCCCTGGGCGATTACCGCGACAGCGTCCAGAGGGCCGAGGAGTGCCTGTACCTGCCGGCGCTTCAGCACCTGGAGCGGGACGAGTTTGCCCAGGCCGAGGCGCTGCTCGGGCAGATGGCCGATCAGGCCCGGGCGCGGGCCAAGCTGCAGGAGGTGCACTACCGCTGGGGCGACCAGCTGTTTGAGCAAAAGGAGTTTGACCAGGCGGCCGAAAAGTACCTGCTGGCCGGCGACTACCGCGACTCCTCCCGCAAGGCGGCCAGCTGCCTGTACGAGCCGGCCCGCCTGCTGATGGCGGAGGGCGAGTATGAACAGGCGCGGGAAAAGCTGCTCAAAATCCTCTCCTATGAGGATGCGGCCCGCCTGGCCGAGGAATGCGCCTTTGAGATGGCCGCCCAGCGCATGCGCGCGGGCGAATACCTGCAGGCCATCGAGCTGTTTGAGCAGGCCCCCTCGGTGGCAGGCGCCCTGCCCGCCCTGCGGGAGGCGGCCTACCTGCTGGCCGGGCAGCTCAAAGAGGCGGACGACCCGGAGCAGGCCCTGCGCTACTATGAGCAGGCCGGCGAGTACAGCGATGCCGCGCAGCTGGCCACGCAGACCCGCTATGAGCTGGGCATCCGCGCGGCCAACCAGCGCGACTATGCCCGCGCGGCCGAGATATTTGCCGCCCTGGGCGACTATGAGAACAGCCCGGAGGAGTTGAGCCGCGCCCGCTACAGCCGCGCCATCGAGCAGTTAGAGGCAGGGGAGTATGCCGCTGCCATCGAGGCGTTTGCCGCACTTGGCGATTACTCCGCCAGCGCGACCTATCTAAGCCAGGCCCACTACCTCAGCGCGCAAAAGGCCTTTGAGGCGCAGGATTATGCGGCGGCCGCCGCTGCCTTCCTACAGGCCGGCAGCTATGAGGATGCCGCTCAGCAGCGGCAGGAGAGCATCTACCTGGAGGCCCAGGCCCTGCTGGCCGAGGGCAACCAGTCGGGCGCTACGCTGCTGCTCAAGCAGATCGAGGGCTACCGCGATGTGACCGACCTGTTGCAGCGCACGGCCTACCAGCTGGCCAGCGACCTGAAGGCCGAGGGCCGCTACCGGGAGGCGGCAGAGCAGTTTTCGCTGATCCGCGGCTATGAGGATGCCGCCGCCCAGGCCGAGGCATGCTACGACCTGTACTACGCCGATGCCTACCGCGTGGCCAGGGACGCCATCAGGGCCAAGGACTACAAGACCGCGCTGGAGGAGCTGGAGCCCCTGGACCGCGAGAACCCCGGCGAAAAGTACCGCGACGTGCAGGAGATGTATCAGGACGCGGTGTACCGCTATGCCAACGCGCTGCACGCCGACGGCAAATCCTACGAGGCGCTGCCCTACTACCGGAAGATTCTGGACTACAAGGATGTGTCCAGCTACCGCCTCACTCGCAAGCCCTTCCTCATCCTGGGCAGCTGGGAGAGCAGCCAGGGCACGAAGATGACCTTCCGCGATGACGGTACCTGCCTGATTGGCGGGCGCGAGTTGTTTTTCGCCGTGCGCAACAACCTGGTTACCATTGGCGACCGGCAGGACGAGCTGACCGACCGCTATATCATTCTGGTGCTCAACGAAAGTACGTTCAACCTGCGCCGCGAGTCGCCGCGCACCACCTATAAGATGAGCAAGGCCGATACGCCCTGATATGCAACGCCTGATCACACGCTATAAGGACCAGGTGGAGCTGCGCGATGGCGGCGAGATACCGGCGCTGCACGGCGCGCGGTTTTTGATGGTCTTTTTTGTGGCCATATTTCACTGGTGGCAGCTGAGCTGGCTCACGCCGCAGTTTACGCTGTTTGGCCACCACATCAGCATGGATCCCCTGCTGCGCAGCGGCTACATGTGGGTGGATGGCATGCTGTTGCTGTCGGGCTTTTTGTGCTACCTGCCCCATGCGGCGGCCCGGGAGGCCGGGCGGCCGGCCCCCGCCCCGCTGCCCTTTTATGTGAAGCGGTTCTGGCGCATCGTGCCCACCTATTTGCTCAACCTGGCGGTGGTGCTGCTGGTCATCGTGTTGCCCCAGCGGCTGTATGCCGATTCGGGCCGGGCGGCCGGGGATATCCTGGCGCATATCACATTTACCCACAACTGGTTTCCCTACAGCTACCTGCGCTCGCCGCTCAACGGCGTATTGTGGACGCTGGCGGTGGAGGTGCAGTTTTATGTGCTGTTTCCGCTGCTGGCGCGCGCCTTTCGGCGCATGCCGCTGCTCACCTACCTGGGCATGTCGGGGGTGGCGTTTGCCTTTCGGGGCTACGCGGCCACGCTGTCTGACAGCGCCATGTGGTTTAACCAGCTGCCCGCCTTTTTGGATGTGTACGCCAACGGCTTTGTGGCGGCCGGCATCTATGTCAGCCTGCGCCGCCGCGTGAAGGAGGACAGCTGGACCCGCGTGCTGATGACCGTGTGCGCGGGCGCCGCCGTGCTGGTGCTGGCCATGCTGGTGCGCGGCCAGGCCGGGGAGGCGAGCGCCCAGGCCATCCGCCAAGGGCAGATGATGCGGCGCTGGCCCCAGTCGGCCATGACGGCGCTGGCGCTGCTGGGCCTGTCGCTGGGGCTGGGCGGCGTGCGGTGGCTGCTGGGCAACCCGGTCACGCGGTTTTTGTCGCAGATCAGCTTCCAGTTTTACATGTGGCACCAGATTGTGGCCGCGCAGCTGCGGTATTGGGGCATCCCGTCCTCGGCCTCGCCCAACCCCCACATGGTGGGGGACATCGCCTGGCAGCGCCTGTTTGTGGCGCTCAGCCTGGTCATCGCGCTGGGCATCGCCACGCTGATCACCTTTTTGATTGAGCAGCCGCTGACGCGGCGTTTTGGCACCATCACACCACCCAGAAAACGCACATAGGAGGCATACCATGAAGGACCCGCGCATCGACAAGTTGGCAGATATCTTGGTCAACTACGCCACCCGCCTGCAACCCGGCGAGAAGCTGCTGTTAGAGGACCGCGGCATCAACCGCGAGCTGGCCGTCGCCATCATCAACAAGGCCTATCAGGCGGGCGGGCTGCCCGCGGTGCAGTTGTACGACGCCCAGGTGGACCGCGCGTTGATGCAGGGCTACACCAAGGAGCAGCTGGAGTGGCTGACCTCTTTGGATGCCCGGCGCATGAGCGACTGCGCGGCCTACATCGCCGTGCGCGGCGGCGACAATGTCTACGAGACCGCCGATGTGCCTGACAGCCAGAAGCGCCTGTACAGCATGCACTATTTACAGCCCGTGCACCTGGATATCCGCGTGCCAAAGACCAAGTGGGTGGTGCTGCGCTACCCCAGCCCCTCCATGGCCCAGCTGGCCGGCATGAGCACCGAGGCGTTTGAGGACTTCTACTTCAAGGTGTGCACGCTGGACTACAGCAAGATGAGCCGGGCGATGGACCCGCTGGTGGAAATGATGGAGCGCACCGACCGCGTGCGCATCACGGGCAAGGGCACCGACCTCAGCTTCTCCATCAAGGGGCAGAAGGCCGTCAAGTGCGACGGCCGCCTCAACATCCCCGACGGCGAGGTGTACACCTCCCCCGTGCGCGACAGCGTGGAGGGCGTATTGCAGTACAACACGCCCAGCATCTATCAGGGCCTCACCCACGAGAATGTGCGCCTGGTCTTCAAGCAGGGCAAGGTGATGGAGGCCACCGGCAGCCGTACCAAGGAACTTAACGAGATACTGGATACCGATGAGGGGGCCCGCTATATCGGCGAGTTTGCCATCGGCGTCAACCCCTTCATCTCCGAGCCCATGAAGGACACCCTGTTTGATGAGAAGATCCGCGGCTCCTTCCACTTCACCCCCGGCAACAGCTATGATGATGCCCCCAACGGCAACAAGTCTGCCGTGCACTGGGATATGGTGTGCATCCAGCGGCCCGAGTACGGCGGCGGCGAGATGTGGTTTGACGATGTGCTGGTGCGCAAGGACGGTCTCTTTGTGCCCGAGGCGCTGCACGCCCTCAACCCCGACCACTATGAGGAGGACGTATGAACACAACGCCGATTACGCTGGACATGAAGGGCGCTGCGCCCGATGTGGTGTTGCACCCCTACCTGCTTGACAACTCGCAGGAGGTTGACCCCGAACGCCGGCGGCCGCTGGTATTGGTGCTGCCGGGCGGTGGCTACGGCTTCCGCTCCTTCCGCGAGGCCGAGCCCGTGGCCGTGCGCCTGCTGGGGCTGGGCATGAGCGCCTGCGTGGTGGACTATGCCGTGGCGCCCGAGCGGTTTCCGGTGGCGCTGTTGCAGGTGCTGGCGGCCATTGCCTATGCCCGCGAGCAGGCCGATGCATGGCACATCGACCCCAACAAAATCATTTTGATGGGCTTCTCGGCCGGCGGGCATCTGGCGGCCAGCGCGGGCGTGTTCTGGAGCAAGCCGCACTACGCCGCCAAGTTAGGGCGCGACAGCGAGCAGCTGCGCCCCAATGCCCTGATGCTGGGCTACCCCGTCATCACCACGGGCGATGCCGCCCACCGCGATTCCTTTGACAACCTGCTGGGCGACGAGATCGACATCTACAGCCAGACGGTATCGCTGGAAAAGCAGGTGGGCCCCCAGGTGCCGCCCACCTTCCTGTGGCACACCTGGGATGACGCGAGCGTGCCTGCAGACAACAGCCTGCTGTTTGCCCGCGCGCTCAAGCGCCATGGCGTGCCCCATGCGCTGCATATCTTCCCCGAGGGGGTGCACGGCATCTCGCTGGCCAACCGCGAGGTGTTTGGGCAGGAGCGCTTTAATGATGCCCGGCCGGAGGTGGCCCGCTGGATCGAGCTGTTTGACGCGTGGCTGCGCCAGCTGTGACAGTCGGGGGGCAGCTGGGCCTGTACGTCCACATTCCCTTTTGCGCGCACAAGTGCAGCTACTGCGACTTTCCCTCCCGCGCGGGGCAGATGGCGCTGCGCGCCCCCTATGTGGATGCCCTGACGGTCGAAATCGCGGCCCGCGGGCAGCAGCTGGGCAACCCGGCTGTTGACACCGTGTACATCGGCGGCGGCACGCCCAGCCTGCTGCAGCCCGAGCAGATGGCCCGGGTGCTGGAGGCGCTGCGGGCGCACTTTCGCCTGACAGCGGACTGCGAAATCAGCTGCGAGGCCAACCCCGGCATGCTCAGCCCGCGGTTTCTGACGGCGCTTGGGGCCGGCGGGGTGAACCGCCTGTCCCTCGGCGCGCAAAGCGCCGATGCCGGGCTGCTGACGCTGCTGGGGCGCCGGCACGACTGGGCGCAGGTGCAGCGCGCCGTGGCGCTGGCCCGGCAGCATGGCTTTGATAACATCAACATCGACCTGATGATGGGCATCCCCGGCCAGACGGAGGCCATCTGGCGCGATACGCTGGAGGCCGCGCTGGCCCTGCACCTCGAGCACCTGAGCTGCTACGGCCTGATTGTGGAGGAGGGCACGCCGCTGGCAGAGCGCGTGGCGGTGGGCGAGTTATCCTTGCCGCCTGAGGAAGCCGAGCGCGCCATGTACGACCACACGCTGCATCGTCTGGCGCAGGCGGGGTATATTCAGTATGAGGTGAGCAACTTTGCCCTGCCCGGCCGCGCCTGTCGGCACAACATCAACTGCTGGCAGCGGGTGGACTATGCCGGGATGGGCGCCGCGGCCCACAGCCTGCTGGGCGGCGACACGCGTGTGAGCAACCCGCCCGACATCGCGGACTACCTGTCCGGCCGGCCGCCCCAGGTGCAGCGGCTGGGGGCGGAGGAGCGCATGTTTGAAAGCGTGATGCTGGGCCTGCGCATGACCGCGGGCGTGGATATGGCGGCTTTCGAGCGCATGCACGGGCAATCATTTGAACAGGCGTATGGCAGTATAACTGCTTCATCGGTAGAGCAGGGGCTGGCCGAGTACACGCCCGAAGGCTTCTTCCGCCTGACCCGCAGAGGGATGGACGTGATGAATGCCGTGCTGCTTGACTTTCTATAGCGGAACTATTTATCATGGGCTTGTGCAAGAATATCGCCGCGATGCCCGTTTTATGAATGAAAGAGCAAAGGGAGGATAAGGGATGAAACACCTGCCCAAGACAATATGCCTGCTGCTGGTGGCAGCGTTGCTGCTGACTGTGCTGCCCGCCCCTGTACAGGCCGGGTCGCTGGCGGGCAACTATGCCTATGTGGTCAGAACCTCCTGGCTGAACCTGCGCGCCGGCCCCGGCCTGCAGTACGACATACTGGGCAAGGCGTTGCGGGGGGAGACAGTGGACATCCTCTCCTACGAAGGGGGGGGCACCTGGGTGAGCGTGCGCATCATGGCCAGCGGTCTGGTGGGCTTTATGGATTCCACCTACCTGGCCAGCGCGCCGGAGGATGTGCCCCCCGCGCCTGTGACGCCTGTGCCCCAGCCCGGCACGCCCACCAACCGGCGCGCCGTGGTTAAAAATCCGGTGGCCACACAATTTCTCAACCTGCGCCAGTACGCCTCCTATGCGGCGCCGGTGCTGGGCATCTACTACAACGGCACCCAGTTCACCGTGCTGAGCGAGTCGGGCGGTTGGTACTATGTGCTGATGGATACGGGCCTGCGCGGCTACTTCCGCAGCGAGTTTGTCAGCTTTGACTTAAGCCATGTGGATCCCGGCCTGCCTGTTGCCCAGGGCACGGCCAAGATTGTGTCTTCCGGCGGGCGTGTCAACCTGCGCCAAGGGCCGGGCTACAGTTACCCGGTCATCGCCTCTTACTACCCGGGCAAGACCGTCACCGTCTACAGCAAAACCCAGGCTTTCTGGCAGATTTCGGTGGACGGCGTGGTGGGCTTTATGGACCGCCAATTCCTCAGTACCTCTGGCTCGGGCGGCGGCTCCACCAGCGGCACCAATGCCACCGTGCGCAGCGGCGCCCGGCTCAACCTGCGCCAGCAGCCCTCCACCAGCGCCCGCGTGCTGGGCCAGTATCCGGCGGGCACGGCCGTGCGCGTCATCCGCCAGGGCACGGAGTGGTGCGCCGTCAGCATCCCGTCCACCGGGGCCACCGGCTACTTCATGACCCGCTACCTGGTGCTGCGCGGCCTGCCCGAGATGCCCACCAAGATCGTCAAAAATTCCTCCGGCGGTTTCGTCTACATGCGCGCCCAGGCCAGCAAGAATGCCCAGGTGGTTACCAAGGTGCCCCACAACAGCGTGGTCACCGTGCTGATCCCGGCCGGCACCTGGTCGCGGGTGCGCTTTGGCTCAACCAACGGATGGATGATGAGCAGTTTTCTGAAATAATACCAAACTCAACCCTAAACGCTTCGATGGACTTGTCTTTTTCCATCTGCGTCTTGCCTCTCTCGGTCAGCGTAGCGCCGCTACGCATCCCTCATTCGGCTTCACGCAGCCGAAAAAATCCCGCGCCCATCCTTGCGTTTACGTTTTCGTTTGGTATGGACTGATCATCAGAACAAGCAAAAAAGCGCCGGACATACGGCGCTTTTTGCATCCCCTGTGGAAGGTTTGAGTTTAGTATATATTATACCAGCTTGCCCAGCACCTCAAAGTGCGGCCGAGTATCCAGGCGCTGCTGCATACATTTGGTGACCATGCTGGCCAGCGTACCCATGAATAGTGCGCTCACCACCGTGCCCACGCCGATGCCGATCACGCGGCCCAGCAGCAGCAGGCTCAGGCTGAGGGACGCGACCAGGCTGATCACCTCAAAGCCGGTGCGCGCCGTGCGCACGCTGAGTCTCTTCTCCATCACGAAGGCGCGGGGCACCGCGTCGTAGGGCAGCACAGGCGTGCCGCACAGCAAAAAGCTGGCGATGCCCGCCGCCATGAAGCAAAAGCCGATGATGTAGTAGGCCAGCCGCCAGGCCATTGCCATGGGCCAGTCGGCCATCATCCCCGTCCACCCATCCAGCAGAAAGCCGAAGATAAACGCCAGCACGAAGGAGAACAGGTAGCCGGGCTTGAACTTGCGGATGATCAGCATGGTGAGCAGCAGCCAGAAGCACTGCATCACCGCGTTCCAGGTGCCCAGCGATACAGCGGGAAACGCCACCGACAGCACGTAGGGGATGGAGCTGATGGGGGAGATGCCGAAGTCCGCCTTGATCATCAGCGTGACGGCCAGGGAGTTGAAGAGCATGGCGGCCACCAGCAGCACCTCGCCGGCTACGCGGGTCTTTGGTTTGTTGTTGTTCAAATCACGTAATCCTTCAAATATTCATCCAGCAGCCCGCACTCGTCCAGCAGCTTGAGCAGCGTATAGCGGGTGCGGTAGTCCTTGGCGCAGTGCATGGACAGGTTGACCAACTCGTCATCCAGCCCCAGGTCAGCCGGCGTCATGGGCGCGCCCAACCTGCGCATGGCATCTGTGAGCACCTCTTCGGGCGGCATGTCGCCGATGATGGCCCGGATGCGGGGCAAGCGCTCCCGGGCGCGCTGCACGCGGCGCAGGTGCTCCTCGTCCGTCAGAAAGTCGCCGGGGTTGTCCGCCATGATGGCGCGGGCGACCTCCTCCCCGTAGGCGCGCAGCATCCACTGCTCGCGCTGTTCGTGCGTCATGCGCCCGTGCAGCAGGGCATCGGCATCCAGGGTGTCGGGCAGCCCCTCTGTGGCAAAGCACTTGAACACCGGCCACAGCAGCCGGGTGGCTACCCCCACCGATGCGCCGTGCATGGGCGGCGCCTGACGGCGCGCCAGCATCTGCATCTCCCAGTAGTGGGCGATGTTGTGCTCGGCCGAGGCCACCGCGCGCGTGTGCCCCACAATCAGCACCGTCAGCCCGGCCAGCAGCAGCGCCTCGATCAGCGCGCGGATGCCCTCCTCGCTGCGGGTGCGGATGCCGTCGATGTTGTCCATCAGCTTGGCCAC
>JAAZBU010000166.1 GCA_012513645.1 Clostridiales bacterium
AGGGAGTTCAAATATGTCAAGGGCTTTGTCAAGGCCACGGCGGACCAGGTCATCGCCGAGAGCGGCGTCGGCCTGCACTATCAGATCGGCACCATGCTGGAGATTCCCCGCGCCGCCCTGACCGCGGACGAGATCGCCGAGGAGGCGGAGTTCTTCAGCTTCGGCACCAACGACCTCACCCAGATGACCTTCGGCTTCTCGCGCGACGACGCGGGCAAGTTCCTCCCCTCTTATTACGAGAAGGGTATTTTTGAGAGCGACCCCTTCGAGCGCCTCGACCAGACGGGCGTGGGCAAGCTGGTGGAGATGGCGGCCACCCTGGGCCGCGCCACCCGCCCGGCCCTCAAGGTGCGCAAGGAAAAGGGCATCGATGTGAAGCCCGAGATCATGATCCCGCTGGTGGGCACCGTCAAGGAGCTCAAGTTCGTCAAGGAGATCGTGCTGGACACCGCTGAAAAGATTTTCAGCGAGCAGGGTGAGAAGATCGAGTTCCAGGTGGGTACCATGATCGAGATCCCGCGCGCCTGCGTGGTGGCCGATGAGATTGCCAAGGAAGCCGAGTTCTTCTCCTTTGGCACCAACGACCTCACCCAGATGACCTTCGGCTTCAGCCGCGACGACGCCGGCAAGTTCCTGGACGCCTACTACGACAACAAGATTCTGGAGAGCGATCCCTTCGCCCGCCTGGATCAGGAGGGTGTGGGCGAGCTGGTGAAGATGGCCGTTGAAAAGGGCCGGCAGGGCCGCCCCAACATCAAGCTGGGCATCTGCGGCGAGCACGGCGGCGATCCCTCCACGGTGGAGTTCTGCCACAATGTGGGCCTCAACTACGTGAGCTGCTCGCCCTTCCGCGTGCCGATCGCGCGCCTGGCAGCCGCCCACGCCGCCATCAAGGAAAAGCAGGCCAAGTAATCAACCATAACCATCTACCATCAACGGGTGCCGTCTGCGGGCGGCACCCGTTTTGTGTCATCAAAGAAACCTCCCGGACCAAGCGCCGGGAGGTTTGCCAGTTAGGTTTTCTATATCTGCCGCTTTCAGCCCGCCGCCACCTGCAGTTCCTGCATCAGGTCGGCCATCAGCTGTTTGACGGAGACAATCCGGTCAATTCGGTGCACCTGGCTGCCGGTGAAGATCAGCCCCTCATCCACGTTGCCGGTGACGGCGCTGATCAGCGCGGTGGAGATGCAGTAGGGCGCTACCTTGGGGTTGCAGCCCTGCAGGCAGCCAAAGCACTTCCTGATCTTTTTGCCGGATACGGCCAGGCTTTGGATGAATGCGTTGTTCAGCGCCCGCCCGGGCATGCCCACCGGGCTTTTGATGATGACCACATCCTCCTCGCGTGCCGCCACATAGGCCTCCTTGAAGCGCGGATGGGCATCACACTCGTGGGTGGCCACGAAGCGGGTGGCCATCTGCACGCCGTCGGCGCCTGAGGACAGGCAGTCCGCGATGTCCGCGCCGCTGTACACGCCGCCGGCCGCAATCACGGGGATGTGAGCACGGAAATTTTCCCGCAGCGGGGCAACTACCTCCACCACCTCCCGGATCAGGCTGCCCAGCGTCGGCGCCTGGGGGGTGTCCAGCACCTCCTCGGGGAAGCCCAGGTGGCCGCCGGCCTGAGGCCCCTCGACCACCACCATATCGGCCGTGCGGCCGAAGTGCTTTTCCCAGTACTGCAGGATGAACTTTGCCGCCCTGCCGGAGGAGACGATGGGGGCGATGCGCGTGGCGGTGCCCTTCACATACTCGGGCAGCTTCAGCGGAAGGCCGGCGCCGGAGATGATCAGGTCGATGCCCTCCTGCACAGCCGCGCGGGCGACCTCGGCGTAGTGGTTCATGGCCACCATCAGGTTGATGCCCAGAATGCCCTTGGGGGCCAGGCTTCTGGCCAGGGCGATCTGGTCTTTGAGCGCGCGCAGGTTGGCCTGCAGGGGGTTGGTCTGGAAGTCAGGCTCGTTGTAGCCCATGTTGACGCCGGACAGCACGCCCACGCCCCCTTCCAGCGCCACGGCGGCAGCCAGCCTGGGGCCGGATACGCCGATGCCCATGGCCCCCTGGATGATGGGCATATCCGCCA
>JAAZBU010000167.1 GCA_012513645.1 Clostridiales bacterium
CCGAGCCGCCCACCGTCTGGTACCGGCGGAACAGGCGGTCCACCTGCTCGTTCATCACCGTCAGAGGGTCCGGTGTAGGGGATGGGGTAGGCGATGGGCTGGGGGTCGGCCGCGGCGTGGCCGTGGGCGGCGCTGTTTCCGTGGGCAGGGGCGGTTGGGATGGCGGTGTGGAGATAGGCGTTGCCGTGGGCGGCTCCGTCGTCGTGTCGGGGGTGAGCGCCTGGGTTGGCGCTGTTCCTTCGGCGGGCGCATCCGATTCAGTTGGTGCTACCACCACAAATTCGGCCTGTGTGGGCATCAGGGTCAGACAAAGCAGGGCGGTCAACAGGTACAGCAGCGTTCGTTTCATGCGGTTCCTTTCAGTCGAACAAGGATTCTATCTGGATTCCGCTTCCATTAGTCGCAGGCGGCTGCAATTTACCTCAACACGGCGAAAGCAGCGCCCCCGGCGTCGTTTCATGTGGGCATTTTTCCTTCATGCATTCTACCACAGAAATCGCCGGGGGATGGGCTTTTGCCCCTGTATCATTGTAAACATTGGAAGGGCAAACGCATTCATTGACAAGGAATGCGTCACGCACATAGCAGATAAAATCCACTCTGAACGTGTGCGTTCAAGATAGCGTGGGGATTACCCCATCTTCTCCGACATCTGCCGCCCGCCCATCAGGTGGAAGTGCAGGTGCTGCACGCTCTGGCAGGCGTGGGGGCCGCAGTTGGTCAGCAGGCGGTAGCCGCTCTCGCCGACCCCCTCCTGTTCGGCAATGACCGCCGCCGCACGCAAGCACGCGGCCAGCTCGGCATCGGACAGGCCTTGCAGGTCGTTGAGCCCTTCCACATGGCGCTTGGGCACAATCAGCACGTGCTTGGGCGTCTGGGGGCTGATGTCACGGAAGGCATAGCAATGGGCATCCTCAAACACCTTGTCGGAGGGGATGTCGCCCTTGATGATTTTGCAAAACAGACAATTGTCGCTCATAAAGTGCTCCTTTCCAATCAAACACAATCGTTCAGCGGCCCGCGCCCAGCCAGAACACGGCCAGAGAGCCCGGCCCCCCATGGGCACCGATGGCCGGCCCCAGGCGGTGCACCACAAAGCGCACCGCGCCAACCTCGCGCAGGCGCTCCACCAATTCCAAAGCCAGGTCGCCCACATCGGCATGGCTGATGTAGATGCACTGCTGGGCCAGGTCCAGCGCCTTGTCCTTCACCATGTCTACCATGGTGTTCATGGCCTTGCGCATGCCACGCGCCCGGCCAATCACCTTGATGACGCCCTCGCGGTTGAGCCACAAAATGGGCTTGAAGCTGAGCAGCGAGCCCAGCAGCGCCGCATACCCGCTCAGGCGGCCGCTGCGGGCGATGTAATGCAAATCCTGCACCGTGAAGCAGTGCAGCACCTGCGAACGTTTTTCCTCAATCAGGCGCGCGGTATCGTCCATGCTCATGCCCTGCGCACGGGCCTCGATGGCCATCTCCACCAGCAATCCTTCGCCTTGGGAGCCGCTGTGGCTGTCCACACAGCGAATGCGCCGCTGGGGGTACGACAGGGCCAAATCCCGCATGGCCAGCTCCCCCGCCCCATAGGTGCCCGAAAGCGTGCTGGCCAGTCCGATGTACAGCACATCCATGCCCTGGCGCAAAAACGGCTCGGCACAGGCGGCAAAGGCCTGGGGCGAGGGGGCGGCGGTGCTGACGCGCTGCTTATCGCGCAGCATGGCGTAGAAATCGGCCAGCTTCAGCTCGCGCTCATCGGGGTAACAATCATAGCTCTGCCCCCCACAATGATGGGCAGGGGCACCACCGCCACGCCCGGCACCTGCACGCGCTCGGGCGGCAGGTCGCAGCTGGCCTCGGTAACAATGGCAAAGGATAGCGTCATAGGGCTCCTTTCATTCGGGCAACAGCCGGCCAATCAACCGCTGGCCGTGTACATGGTCCAACTGCACGCGGGCAATCTGCCCGCCATGGGCACCGGGGGCATAGGTCTCTACATATTGAGGGGTGAGGCCGATGGCGCCTTGTTGCTCCTCTGTCTCAAACAGCACCTCCTGCACCGTGCCCACCAGGGTCTGGCGATAATGCTGGGCCAGCTCCTCCCCCAGGGCGATGAGCGCCTGGGCGCGCTCATTCTTTACGGCGCGCGTCAGCTGGCCGGACATGCGGGCAGCCTCGGTGCCCTCGCGCGCGCTGAAGGGGAACACATGCATGCGGGCAAAGCCCACCTCACGGCAGAAGGCCAGGGTCTGCGCGGCCTCTTCCTCGGTCTCGCCGGGAAATCCGCACAGCACATCGGTGGTCAGCGCGCAGCCGGGGAAAGACGCCTGCAGGCGACGCGCCGCGGCCAGGTACTCATCGGCGGTATAACGGCGGCGCATGCGGCGCAGCACGCTGTCGCTGCCCGACTGCATGGACAGGTGAAACTGCGGGCACAATTGAGGAATCCGCGCCAGTTCATTGACAAACGCTTCGGTCGCCACCACCGGCTCCAACGACCCCAGGCGGATGCGGCGCACGCCAGGCACCGTAGCCACCGCGCGGATGGCGTCCATCAACGTGTCGCCGCCCAAGTCGCGGCCATAGCTGCTCAGGTGTATGCCGGTCAGCACCACCTCGGGGTATCCGGCCCGGGCCAGGCGCGCGGCCTCCTGCGCGATTTCCTCCACCGGGCGGGAGCGGATGCCCCCGCGCACATACGGGATGATGCAGTAGGCGCAGTAGCGGTCGCAGCCCTCCTGTATCTTCATCACCGCGCGGGTATGCCCCTCCGCCCAGGATATGTCGAGCAGCTCAAAGGGCACGCGCAGCACGCTGTCCACCGCGGCGATGCGGGTATCTTGCGCCACGGCTTCCTCCAGCAGCTGCACCACCTCGCCCCGGCGCTGGTTGCCGATGACCAGCCGCAGCCCCATGGGCAGCAGGGCTTCGGCCTCCTTCTGCGCCAGGCAGCCGGCCAGCACCACCTGTGCGGACGGGTTTTGCTTGATGGCGCGGCGCACGGCCTGCAGGCTCTTCTTTTCGCCGGTGCCGGTCACCACGCAGCTGTTGACCACATAGACGTCCGCCTGCTCATGAAAGTCGCGGCCCTCATAGCCCGCGGACAAAAACTGCTCCAGCATGGCCTGGCTGTCGTATTGGTTGACCTTGCACCCCAGTGTATAAAACGCGACTGTCGGCATATGCTCCTATTCCATATCGCCCGAAAGGGTCAGTAACATCGTCAGTGCCGCCATACCGGCGGTTTCGGTGCGCAAAATGCGCGGCCCCAGCGTAACGGGCTGGGCTTGCAGCGCCTGCACCTCCTCGGGCGATATGCCGCCCTCGGGGCCAATAACCAGCGCCACATCCTGCCCCTGCGGATTCGCTTGGCGCAGCGGCAGGCCGCCTTCCTCCCATGGCACCAGGCTTTGCTCGTGTTCGGGCAGCGCCCGGCACAGCGCCTCAAAAGAGATACAGTCCGCCACCTCGGGCACCAGGCTGCGGCCGCACTGCACGGCGGCCTCCCGGGCGATGCGCCGCCAGCGTGTCAGCTTGTTTTGCCCACCCTCCCAGCGCGCCACCCCGCGGCTGAACAGGCAGGGCACGATGCGGTGCACGCCCAGCTCGGTGCACTTTTGCACAATGAAATCCATGCGGTCGCCCTTGGGCAGCCCTTGATACAAGGTGACCCGCACCCGGGGTTCGCCCGAGGGCAGCTCCTGCAGCAGGCGGGCATAGACGCCCTTCTCGCTCATCTCCAGCGCTGCCTCATGGCGGCTGCCGTCAAAGGCTACGGCTACATGGTCGCCCGCCTGCATGCGCAGGGACTTGAGGATGTGGTGCGCGTCCTCCTGGCTGAGGCGCACCAGGCCGCCCCTGGGCGGCTCGGTAAAGAAGCTATGCATCCGCTTGTCCCGGGCGCGAGGCAAACGCGGCCCAGGCCCCTTCATACCGCTCGTCCACGATGATATGACCCGCGCCTTCCAGCGCGGCGCGCACATCCTCCGCCCGCTCGCGGATGATGCCCGAGCAGATAAAAACGCCCTCCGGCTTTAGGTGCTGTTTCACCGGCCCCGCCAGCGAAATGATGACGTCGGCCAGGATATTGGCCACCGCCATATCATACTGCTCTGCCACGCCGCTCAGCAGGTCCCCCTGCTCCACCCGTACCCGGTCGGTCAGGCCATTTTGCGCCACGTTCTCCCGCGCCACCTTCACGGCCACAGGGTCGATATCCAGCGCCAGCACCTGCTGCGCGCCCAACTTGGCGGCGGCAATGGCCAAGATGCCGCTGCCAGTGCCGATATCCA
>JAAZBU010000168.1 GCA_012513645.1 Clostridiales bacterium
TGGTGCACCTCGTGCAGCTGCATGGGGTGGGCAGCCTGGGTGACGGGCAAGCCGGTATCGCCCAGCGCCGCCGGGTCGTTGGTGATGATGCGCTCGGGCGCCTCGCGCAGGTCGCGCAGCAGGCGCTGCAGGGCATCGGGCGCCTGCTCCACCGCCGCCGGGGGCGACAGGGCCCCCGCCCTTGACTGGATGGCCTGCCAGCGGCTGATCAGGGCGGCTATCTCATCGCGCAGGGCGTCCTCGTCCTCGTGCAGGCTGTCGCCGCGCAGCACCAGGCCCATGCCCTCGGGCGCCAGCTGGCGCGCCAGCCGCAGCAAACGGCCCTTGTCCCCCTCCCCCACGCGGCGGGAGATGCGGCTGCCCGCGCGGCATGGGGTCAATATGGCCAGGCTGCCGGTCAGGGCGATGTCCATGGTCAGGTAGGCGGCCTTGCCGGGCGTGGGCGGCCTTTTCACCTGCACCAGCAGGGTGTCGCCGGGCTGGGGGGCCTTGCCCGAGGGGATCTGGGCAAACGGCAAAAAGCCGTCCACCTTGTCGGCCAGGCGCACGAAGGCTGCCTGCAGGCTTTTCATCACGCGGGACACGCGGCCCAGGTAGATCTCCTCCGGCCGGATGCTGCCCGCATCGGCGCTGCGGTAGTAGTCCACCAGGCGGCTGCCCTCCATGAGGGCGATCTCCCGCTCGGCGCCCTGCACCTCCACCAGCAGCAGGCTCATGCGTCCTCCAGCGGGGCAAAGCGCTCGGTCAGCAGCGCGGTGCGGCAGATGTCGTAAAGGGCGGGTTCGGGCAGGCCGGCAAATTCGCTCAGCGCCTGCATCATGAGGTCGGGCTTGCAGGTGCCCGAGGGGTGCAGCGCCAGCAGGGCCTCCAGTCGGCCGCCCTGCACGCGCAGGTTGTAGATCAGCGGGCGCAGGTCCACCGGCACCATGCCCTTTTTGGACTTGCGCATGGCCGGGATGCTCTCCTGCGCCAGAAAGCCCGGCACGGCTGCCAGCAGCGCCTCGGCCGATTCCCTGGGCGTGATGTCAAACTGCGCCGCCCCCAGCTGGGACATGGGCGCGGGGTGGCTGTCCTCCACCTGGCGGGCGCTCAGGCAGCGCACCAGCGGCGGCAGAGCCTCGTTGATGCGGCGGATGAACTCCTCCGGCGACACCGGGGCCGACAGCGGCACCTCCATCACCTCGCGCTCGCCCTCCATGCCCACGGACAGCGGCGCTGCAAACGACAGCAGAATGTGCGGGTTGAACCCCTGGCTGTAGCTGACCGGCAGGCCGCTGCGGCGCAGCGCGCGCTGCATGGCGCGCATCAGGTCGAGGTGCCCGATGTGCTTGAGCCTGTCTTTCAGGGAAAATACGGCAATCATCTTCATGGCACGCACACCCCGTCAAAGCGCCGCAGGCCGCAGCCCTCGCAGCCATCGCGGCAGTCGGGGGTCACGGTGCCCGCCATGGCGCGCTCACGCTCCAGCCACAGGTACTGGCGGGTGACGCCCGCGTCGATAAAGTCCCAGGGCAGCAGCTCCCGCTCGCCCCGCTCGCGCGCGGCGTAGAAGTCCGGGTCCAGCCCGCAGGCGGCAAAGGCCTCCAGCCACACGTCAAACTTGAAGTGCTCGCGCCAGCCGTCCAGGCGGCAGCCGCGCTGCCAGGCGGCGTAAATCACCTCGCCCATGCGGCGGTCGCCCCGGGCCACGCAGGCCTCCAGCACGCTGAGCTCGGGCTCGTGCCAGTTAAACTGCACGCCCTTGACCGGCCGCAGCGCGGTGCGCAGCAGCGCCTGCTTGCGCTTGATCTCGGGCAGGGCATCCTGGGCCGCCCACTGAAAGGGCGTCAACGGCTTGGGCACAAAGGTGGCCGCGCTCATGGTCACCCGCAGGCCGGGGGCGCGCTGCTCCCGGGGCACGGCGAAGTAGGCGCCCGTCACCAGGCGCGCCAGGTCGGCAAAGGCCTCCAGGTCTTCATCGGTCTCGGTGGGCAGGCCGATCATGAAATAGAGCTTTACATTGCTCCAGCCGCTCTGGAAGGCGTCGGACACCGAGCGCAGGATGTCCTGCTCGGTGACGCCCTTGTTGATGACGTCGCGCAGGCGCTGGGTGGCCGCCTCGGGGGCCAGCGTGAGGCCGCTCTTTTTGACGGCGCGGGTCTCCTCCAGCGTCTGCTTGACCAGGCTGTCCACCCGCATACTGGGCAGGGAAACGGACACCCGATCCTTGGCAAAGCGGTCCATCAGGCCGCGCACCAACTCGGCCAGCTGGCCGTAGTCACCGCTGGACAGGCTTGATAGCGATATCTCCTCATACCCAGTGGCCGCCACCAGTTTTTCGGCCAGGGCCAGCAGCTTTTCGGGGCTGCGCTCGCGCACCGGGCGGTACAGCATGCCCGCCTGACAGAAGCGGCAGCCACGGGTGCAGCCGCGCATGATCTCCAGCGATATGCGGTCGTGCACGATCTCGGTATAGGGCACGGGGATGCTCTCGGGGAAGGAGGCCTCGTCCAGATCCATCTCAATGCGCTTGCGCACGGTGGCAGGCACGCCTTCGCGAAGCGGCGCAAAGCCCTGGAGGGTGCCATCCTCGTGGTAGCTGGCCTCGTACAGCGAGGGCACGTAGCAGCCCTCAATCTGCAACAGCGCATACAGGATGTCCACCCGGGCGGCCCCCGCCAGGCGCAGCTGCTTGACGCAGCGCGTCACCTCCACGATGGCGGTCTCGGCGTCACCGATGACAAAGCAGTCGATGAAGGCGCTCAGCGGCTCCGGGTTGAAGGCGCAGGGCCCGCCGGCGATGACGATGGGCTCGTCCTGCCCGCGCTCGTCTCCGCGCAGGGCAATGCCGCCCAGGGACAGCATCTCCAGGATGTTGGTGAAGCTCATTTCATATTGCAAAGTAAAGCCCACCAGGTCAAATTCGTGCAGCGCGGTGCGCGTCTCCAGCGAAAAAAGCGGGATGTCCTCCCGCCTGAGATGGTCCGCCATGTCGTGCCAGGGCATCATCACCCTTTCGCACAGCATGTCGGGCTGGCGGTTGAGGATATCGTAGAGTATCTTCAGGCCCAGGTGGCTCATGGCCACCTCATAGGTATCCGGGAAGCAGAAGGCAAAGGCGGCGGTGTCCTTCCCTCTGGGCTTTACCTGGGTGTTCATCTCCCCGCCGATATACCGTGCGGGCTTCTCCACCCGCGAAAGCAGCCGGTCAATGGCTGCGAGCTTTTGCGTGTCCAAACAAGGCCTCCATCCAATCGGTAGTACCGCCCATCTTAGCATAAGGGCGCGGCGGTTGTCCATGCGGCGTAAGCAGCCGGGGCAGCCGCAAACATCGGCTGCCCCGGGGGAAATACTTATGGCGGAATCTGAGTGTTCATACTGAACGAATGTGTTCAGTATTACATCCCCTTCCAGAACTTGAGGTTGTTCATCTCAATCTCATGCAGCGTGGGCATGGGGAAGAACTTTTCCTTGTGGGCGTCTATCAGCATGAAGCCGTGGCGGATCTTGCGGTAGGACTCCTTGGTGAAGGAGGTGTCCAGCGTCAGCCCCTTGAAGAGCTTCTTTTCCCGGCGGCGCAGGTCCACAATGGCGTTGCGCAGTTTGGAGGGGTGCACTCCCTCCAGCGGCGGGGGGTTGAAGGGGTTTTGCTCAAAGTCGGCCAGGAACTGGTCAACCTCCAGCGTCACCTGGGCAAACAGCAGGCGCGGCACGGCGATGATGTTGTCCGGGTCGGTAAACCACCGGCCAAAGCCCCGCAGATCAAACTTGGACAGCGTGAGCATGCGCACCGGGTCGATCTCGGCAAACACATGCAGGTCGTGCTCCTGGGTGGAGGGCTGATAGGGGCCGGGCTGCAGGGCGTAGCTGGTGCCGTCGGCGTTGGCCAGGTACAGCATCTGCACGGCGTCGATGTCCACATGCTCCAGCACCCGGTAGCTGGAGATATACTTGGTGGCCTTGGGCGTGCCGTCGCTGTGGGCGCCAAACTTGCTCAGCGCCTCGTCGATGCGGAAATAATCGTTGCGGTAGTTGATATCCAGCTCCGCGTAAATCAGCTTGCCGGCGTAGTAGCTGGCCGAGCCGTAGTTGTACCTGGCGCCGAAATCCTGCGGCGACAGCTGGCTCAATACCAGCGAAGAGTTGGGATAGCAAATCATATACAGATGCGGTGCGTATTGTGTGTTCATATCTTACCCCCAGAAGGCTTTCAGCATTGGCGCAATCACCAGGGAAACCATGGACATCAGCTTGATGAGGATGTTAAGCGCGGGGCCGGCCGTATCCTTGAAGGGATCGCCCACCGTATCGCCCACAACGGCGGCCTTGTACGAGTCGGAGCCCTTGCCGATGTTCTCGTCCGCCTCGGCCATTTTCTTGGCGTTGTCCCACGCGCCGCCTGAGTTGGACATGAAGATTGCCAGCGCCACGCCCGTGATGGTGGCCCCCGTCAGCAGGCCGATGAGCATCGATATGCCGCCCAGAAAGCCCACCAGCACCGGGGAGGCGATGGCAATCAGGCCGGGGAGCAGCATCTCGCGCAGGGCCGAGCGGGTGCTGATGTCTATGCAGCGGCGGTAGTCAGGCTTTTCCTCGCCGGTGAGGATGCCCGGATGCGCCCGGAACTGGCGGCGCACCTCGGCAATCATCTGGTGGGCCGCCGTGCCCACGGCGGACATGGCCAACGCGCTGAACAGGAAGGGAATCACCGAGCCGATCAGCACGCCCACCATCACCCGGGGGTCAGTGATCTCCACCGACGCAAGGCCCGCCTGATCGCGGAAGGAGGACAGCAGGATAATGGCCGTCAGCGCGGCGGAACCGATGGCAAACCCCTTGCCGATGGCGGCGGTGGTGTTGCCCACGGCGTCCAGCGAGTCGGTGATCTTGCGCACGCTGCGGGGCAGCTCGGCCATCTCGGCCAGGCCGCCCGCATTGTCGGCGATGGGGCCATAGGCGTCCACCGCTAACTGGATGCCCAGCGTCATCAGCATGCCCACCGCGGCGATGCCCACGCCGTACAGGCCGGCCAGCAGAAAGCTGCCGAAGATGCCGGCGGTGATGACCAGCACCGTGGGAAAGGTGCTGCGCATGCCCACGCCCAGGCCGGAAATGAGCGTGGTGGCCGATCCCGTTTCGCAGGCCTTAAGGATGGACAGCACGGGCCGCTTGTCTGTGCCTGTATAGTACTCGGTAATCTGGCCGATGACAACCCCGGCCACCAGGCCGATGACCGTCGCGCCAAACACATGGTACAGCCCGGCGCCGCTGCTGAGGGTCTGGGCGCCCATCACCAGATGCAGCAGGCCGAACACCAGCAGCGTGGCCAGGCCGGCCGCGCCCATGGTGCCCAGGTTGAGCGCCTTTTGCGGATCGCTGCCCGGCTTGGCACGCACCAAGGCGGTGCCCGCCACCGAGGACAGCACGCCCACCACCGCGATCAGCAGCGGCAGCAGCATCAGCTTGAGCTTGAGCTCGGCGGCCGCGGGGGCAGCCAGGCCCAGAATCATCGCGCCCACGATGGAGCCGACGAAGGATTCGAACAGGTCGGCGCCCATGCCGGCCACGTCGCCCACGTTGTCGCCCACATTGTCGGCGATGGTGGCGGGGTTGCGGGGGTCATCCTCGGGGATGCCGGCCTCCACCTTGCCCACCAGGTCGGCCCCCACGTCAGCCGCCTTGGTGAAGATGCCGCCGCCCACGCGGGAGAACAGCGCGATGGAGGACGCCCCCAGCGAGAAGGCCGTGCCCATGGGCAGCATGATGCCCGAAAGCGCCGCCTCCGCCACGCCGAACATGCGCACGGACGCGTACAGCACGATGAACAGCCCGACCAGCGCCAGGCCCACCACGCTCATGCCCATCACGGTGCCGCCCGAAAAGGCCACCTGCAGGGCGGCGCCCAGCCCCTGCTCCTTGGCGGCGTAGGCCGTGCGGGCGTTGGCCGCGGTGGCCACCCGCATGCCTAGGTACCCCGACAGCGCGGAGGCAAGCGCGCCCACCAAAAAGGCCGCGCCCTGCCAGCGCAGCGCCCCCTGGTTGCCCAGCGCCAGCAGCAGCGCCACCACCAGCACAAAGGGGGTCAGCACCTTGAACTCACGCCCCAGAAATGTCATCGCCCCCTCGGCGATGTGCCCGCTGACCTCCTGAAGCACCGGGTGATCCACCTTCTGGCGATAGATCCATCTGGTCTTGACAAAGGCAAACAGCAACGCCACCAACCCGCCCGCTAAGACAACGAGCAACGCCCACGATACAAGCATATCTCCTCCTGTATTGCGATGTGATTCCGTCGAGTCCCCTATATGGATTGCTAAAAGTATACAGTGATGCATGCAAAAAAGCAACCCCAATATGAAAATCAATTCAGATTATTTTGGTGCGAATAATCATTCACTGACAAGGGATTTTCTTTCACTCATTTTTGGGTGGACAGCGGCCGTAACTGTGTTACAATGGACAAAAATATGCACTGGAGGTGCCCCGTGGAGATCACCTGCAAGTTGGTTAGCCCCCTGGAGAAAATATTTGTCGATCAGCAGCCGCCGGATTACCCCGCCGGCATTGCGCTGACCGATTACCCGCGGGACGCCGAATACCTGCTGCGCCTCAGGCAGCGCGTCAATGCGCTGCTCGCCGCCCCCGTTCATTGACACCCCGACGGCTGTCACTATATAATGAAGCACCTTTGGAGGTGCAAAGCCTTGAACAAATGGGATTATCGATTCATGGAAATGGCCAAGCTGGTATCCACATGGAGCAGCTGCTTTCAGCCCGGGCGGGAGATCGGCGCCGTCATCGTGAAGGACAAGCGCGTGATGACCACGGGCTACAACGGCGCGCCGGCAGGCATCAAAACCTGCAAGGAAAAGGGCGAGTGCCTGCGCCGCAAGCTCAACATCCCCTCGGGCACGCGAGCGGAGGTGTGCTACGCCATCCACGCGGAGCAAAACGCCGTCATCCAGGCGGCCAAGCTAGGCGTGTCCATTGACGGCGGCACATGCTACTGCACGCACCAGCCCTGCTCGGTGTGCGCAAAGATTCTGGTCAACGCGGGCATCCGCCGCATCGTGTACGAGCAGGGGTACCCCGACCCCTTCGCGCTGGAAATACTGGGCGAGGCCGGCGTGCAGCTGGAGCGCTGGGGTGAGCAGGCTCAGGAAGATACGCCATGAAGCGCTGCCTCAGCCTGCTGATGGCCCTGGCCTTGCTGCTGGCTGCCGTGCCACTGATGGGCCTGGCCCAGCAGGAGGTGCCCGACATCCAGGCGCTGCCGCCGGACCAGATACCGCCCACGCCCACCGGCATGCACCACTACCTGCTGGTGTGCATGGATTCCTGGGCCGCGCGCATGAGCCGGCTTGGGTATTCCGACGGCATGGTGCTGGTGACGGTGGACGAAGTAGCCGGCCGCATCATCGCCACCTCCTTCATACGCGACATGCTGGTGCTGCATCCGGACGAGCAGCCCGGCAGGCTGACCTACATCGTGAAAGAGTACGGCATGCAGGGCCTGCTGGACACCATCAACCGGCACTTTGGCCTGCAGATTGAGAAGTACATCCTGATGGACTGGAGCCAGGTGCAATCCATCGTGGACGCGGTGGGCGGCGTGCAGCTGACGGTGACCGACCGGGAGGCCGGCTACCTCAAGCGCTACGCCATCTCCCCCAAGAGCACCACGCCGGCCATGAACGGCGCAGGCAATTATCACTTCACCGGCCACGCGGCCGTCATCTACATGCGCACCCGGCGGGTGCCCGCCCTCAACGGCGACCCGCACGACATCGGCCGCACCTACCGCACGCGGCTGGTATTAAGCTCCATCGCCGACTCGCTGCGCGACATCAGCTATGAAAAGGCGCGCAACATCCTGGACAGCGTGATGAACAACATCCTGTCCACCAACATGACCACTGCCGACATGCTGCAGGCATTCAACATGGTATTCGCCCTGCGCGGCACCCCGGTGGAGATGTTCCGCCTGCCGGTGGACGGCACCTTCCGCAGCTTTGATTACTTTGGCGGCGCCAGCCAGCTGATGGATTTTGCGCCCAACCGCGAGGCGCTGCACGACTTCTTGTTTGACCACTCCTTCGTTGTCAACGATATCAATGAATAGGGGGAGCAATCCATGAGCACCTCAAGGCCGGGTTCCCTGCCGCTCAAGAAGCTGATCGCCATCAGCCTGCTGGTGGCGCTGTCCATCATCGCCAAGCGCTTTTTGGGCTATAACGACCGGGTGATCAGCGTGTCCTTCGGTTTTGTGCCCATCGCAACCGCCGGCATGCTGTTTGGCCCGGTGGGCGGCCTGACGGCCGGCGCCCTGGCCGACCTGATCGGCGCGCTGCTGTTTCCCACGGGGCCGTTCAACCCCGGCTTTACGCTGGCGGCCGCCCTCAGCGGCACGGTGTACGGCCTATTCCTCCACCCCCGGCAGGTCAGCCGGCAGCGCATCGTGCTGTGCCAGGCCATCATCACCCTGCTGATGCACCTGACCATCAACACCTTGCTGCTGGTGCCCATTGTGGGCAAGGGTTTCTTTGCCATCTTGCCGCTGCGCGTGGTCAAGAACATGCTGTTCTTCCCGGTGGAGGTGTTTGTGCTGACCAAGCTGACGCAATACCGCAAGTCCTTTGAGAAGTTTATCGTATGACCGAACACATCGACCGCCTGCACGCGGACAAAATCCTCGCCGCCCTGGCGCTGGCCCACCCGGACGCCCGGCCCGAGCTCAACTTCACCAACCCCTACGAGACGCTGATCGCCACCATGCTGTCGGCCCAGAGCACCGATGTGCAGGTCAACAAGGCGACGCCGGCGCTGTTTCGTGACTACCCCACCGTGCAGGCCCTGGCGGCCGCTACGCCCGAGGAGGTCTACCCCTATGTGCGCAGCTGCGGCTTTGCCTCCAAGGCCGTGAACATCGTGCTGGCCAGCCGCCAGGTGGTGGACGAGTTTGGCGGCCAGGTGCCCGACGACCGGGAGCGCCTGACCTCATTGCCCGGCGTGGGCCGCAAGACGGCCAACGTGGTTCTGGCCAACGCCTTTGGCGTGCCCGCCATGGCGGTGGATACCCATGTGTTCCGTGTGAGCAACCGCCTGGGGCTGGCCGACGCCAAAAATGTAGAGCAGACCGAGAGGCAGCTGATGGCCGTGATCCCTGAGGAAAATTGGAACCGCGCCCACCACTGGCTGATCTGGCACGGGCGGCGCGTGTGCAAGGCGCAGCGGCCCCTGTGCGGCCAGTGCACGCTGCGCGATCTGTGCAAATGGTATCAGAAGGAGCAAGCCATTGCAGGCAAATGAGGCAGTTCACCGCTGCGGGCTGTGCCGCATCGAGCTGGCGGGCGTCAGCGTGCGGCTGGAGCAGGATACGCTGATCAGCAATGTCAACCTGCATGCCCACTGCGGGCAGCTGACGGTGCTGATCGGCCCCAACGGCGGCGGCAAGACCACGCTGCTGCGCGCCGTGCTGGGGCAGGTGCCCTACGAGGGAAAAATCCTCCACCTGGATGAGCAGGACAAGCCCTTTGCCCAGGTGCGCATAGGCTATGTGCCCCAGCAGCTGCCCTTTGACAAGCAGATGCCGCTGACGGTGCGCGACCTGCTGGCCTCCGCCCTGACCCGCCGCCCGGTGTGGACGGGGGTGAGCAAAAAGGCGCGGCAGGAGGTACTCAACACCCTCACGCTGGCCCAGGCTCAGGGGTTGATGGACAAGCGCCTGGGCGCGCTGTCGGGCGGCGAATTGCAGCGCGTGCTGCTGGCGCTGGCGCTGTCCCCCGCGCCCGATCTGCTGATACTGGATGAGCCGGTCTCCGGCGTGGATCACAACGGCCAGGCGCTGTTTCTGGATACGGTAAACGCCCTGCGCAAGCAGCAGCACATGGCCATTTTGATGGTGTCCCACGACTGGACGCTGGTGCGTGAGTATGCCGACCAGGTGGCCCTGATTGACAAGACCACGCGCATGGTGGGCACGGCGGAGGAGGTATTCGCCTCCCCGGCCTTTGCCGACTCCTTCCCCCACACGCACGGCCCGGGGAGGACAGCATGATGGACGCCCTGTACGCGCTGATGGATCAACTGCTGCCCGCCTCCATCTTTGGCATGCAGTTCATGAAAAACGCCCTGCTGGCGCTGCTGCTGCTGACCCCGCTGCTGGCCCTGCTGGGCACCATGGCGGTCAACCGGCGCATGGCCTTCTTTTCTGATGCTTTGGGTCACAGCGCCCTGGCGGGGGCGGGGGCCGGTCTGCTGCTGGGCGCCAGCAACCAGACCGCGGTGCTGATCGTGTTCGGCGTGCTGTGGGCGCTGCTCATCAGCCGCATCAACCGCACGGGCGGCGCCTCGGCCGATACCAACATCAGCGTCTTCTCCTCCACGGGCATCGCGCTGGGGCTGGTGCTGCTCAGCCAGGGCGGCAGCTTTGCCCGCGCCTCGTCCTTGCTGGTGGGCGATGTGCTGGCCATCGGGCCAAATGACCTGCTGTGGCTGGCCGTCGCCTTGGTGGGCGGCGTGGCTGCCTGGGCGCTGCTGTATAACCCCCTGCTGCTCAGCGCGGTCAACCCGCAGCTGGCCGACAGCCGCGGGGTAAAAACCCGGCTGGTGGAGGACTTGTTTGTCTGCCTGGTGGCGGTGGCCGTGATGCTGGCCATCCGCTGGGTGGGCGTGCTGCTGATCAACGCCCTGCTGATACTGCCGGCAGCCGCCGCGCGCAACCTGGCGCGCAGCGCGCCGCAGCACGCGCTGCTCAGCGTGATCATCAGCCTGCTGTCGGGCGTGTTAGGGCTGATTGCCGCCTACACTTTGGGCAGCAGCGTGGGCGCCGCGGTGGTGCTGTGCGCTGCCGTCTTTTACGCGCTGAGCCTGCTGGTGCGGCGCGTGCTGCGCATCGCGAATTGATTTTTTTAAGTGAGGAACCGACCCTGATGGAACTGTACCACGACTCGCAAAGCAAGGAATGCCGCTGGCCCCTGGGCGCTGTGCCCGCCGGCACCGCGGTGCGCCTGCGCCTGTTTGTCTCCTGGCCCGCGCGCACGGTGGTGCTGCGCACCTGGAACGGCCACGAAAATGCCTACCCCATGCAGCCCGCCGGCCTGGGCACCTGGGAGGTCACCATCACCACCCTGGCCGAGCCCCATACCCTGTGGTATGACTTTCACGCTGAGGATGAGCGCGGCCGCCGCCTGTACTGCGGCAATGCGGCCGACAAGTTGGGCGGGGTAGGCGCGATCTATCAGGATCCGCCGCCCTCCTTTCAGATCACGGTATACGACCCGGCCTTTGATACGCCTGGCTACCTGCGCCACGGCATCATGTACCAGCTCTTCCCCGATCGCTTTGCCCGCTCGGGGCCCCCGGTCACCGACCGGACGGATTGCGACCTGCATGAAAACTGGGACGAAACTCCCCTGCTGTACGCCGACCTGACCACGGGCGACAATCAGGCGGTGGATTTTTTCGGCGGCGACCTGCCTGCCATCACCGCCAAGCTGCCCTATTTGAAGGACCTGGGCGTCACCATCCTGTACCTTAACCCCATCTTCCGCGCGCGCAGCAACCACCGCTACGACACCGGGGACTACCACCAGATCGACCCCTTCCTGGGCACGCAGGAGGACTTTGAGCGCCTGTGCCGGGAGGCGCAGAAGCTGGGCATGCGGGTGATGCTGGACGGTGTGTTCAGCCACACGGGGGACGACAGCCTGTACTTCAACCGCTACGGGCGCTACCCGGGCGTGGGCGCCTACCAGAGCCGCAAGAGCAAGTACTACCCCTGGTACCGCTTCACCCACTACCCGGACCGCTACGCCAGCTGGTGGAACATCCCCACGCTGCCCGAGATCAACAAGGATTGCCCCAGCTTCCGCGAGTTTATTCTGGGGCGCGACGGCGTGGGCGCCCTGTGGGTAGAGCGCGGCGCCTGCGGCTGGCGGCTGGATGTGGTGGACGAGCTGCCCATGCGCTTTGTCCGCGAGCTGCGCACCGCCACGCGCGCCAAGAAGGCCGATGCCGTGCTGTTGGGCGAGGTGTGGGAGGATGCGAGCAACAAGGTAGCCTACGGCAAGCTGCGCAACTACTGCCTGGGGGATACGCTGGATACCGTGATGAACTATCCCCTGCGCGCGGTGCTGATCCGCTTTTTGACCGGGCAGGGCAATGCGGCCGAGGTGGTGCGCCTGGTGCGCTCCCAGCAGGAGAACTACCCCATGCCCTTCTTCTACTCGCTGATGAACCTGATGGGCAGCCACGACCGCGCGCGCACCCTCAACATGCTGGTGGAGCAGGAGTACACGCACCTGCCGCTGCGCCAGCGGGCCAACCAGGTGATGGCCCCCCAGGTGCGTGCGCTGGCGGTGGAACGCCTCAAAAAGATGCTGCAGATCCTCATCGCGCTGCCCGGCATGCCCTCGCTGTACTACGGCGATGAGGCCGGCATGGAGGGCGCGGCCGACCCCTACAACCGCGGCACCTACCCCTGGGGCCGGGAGGATCAGGACCTGCTGGCCTTTGTGCGCGATCAATTCAAGCTGCGCCACGACCGGCCCGTGCTGCGCCTGGGCACGCTGGAGATCGCCAGCGAAGGGGCGGACACACTGGTCATCTACCGCGGGGCCACGCCGGAGGGGACAGATGCCTTCGGCGACCCGATGGACGACCAGCCCTACCTGCTGCGCCTGACGCGCGACCCGGTCAGGCTGTAGCCTTTTCCGCTGTTTATTTCGCTCACAGGCATCGGGGATGCCTGTTTTTCTATTTATTACAAAAATTCGGCCAAAATTGTTACAAAACTCCTTTCTTTTCTTGACACTTCCATAGATTGCGCATAAAATAGGATGAAGCATACAAGCGACGGAGGTTTTTGCATGATATCGATGAAATGGAGACGTGCCCTGGCTGCTGCGCTCAGCATGGTGCTTTTGCTGGCCATGGCGCCGTCCCTGGGCGCGGAGGTCTATCCCTTTATCGGCTACACCACCGACAGCCTCCGGCTGCGTGACAAGCCCTCCGGCACGGCCGAGGTGTTGCTGGTGATCCCCAAGGGGGAGTCCCTGGCGGTCACCGGTGCCGATGGCAGCTACTACATTGTGGAGTATAACGGCCAGCCCGGCTTCGCCGTGCAGTCCTTCATCACCCGCACGGCCCCGGGCGCATCATCGGCCACGGCCGCGGCCACGCCGCTGCCGGCCAATGCCGAACAGGCGGCCAAGTACCCCCCGCTGGCCAGCGGCAGCACCGGGCCCCAGGTCAAGGCCCTGCAGCAGGCGCTGCAGGAGCTCAACTTCTACAAGGGCGCCATTGACAGCAAATACGGCGACAACACCGCCAAGGCGGTGGGCGCCTATCAGGAGAAAAACAAGCTGCCCAACACCGGCATGGCCGATACCCGCAGCCAGGAGCTGATGTTTGAAGGCCGCCCGCGCAACGCGGCAGGCCGCGCCACCCAGGTGCGCACGCTGCCGGCCGTCGACGGCCTGGTGCTGCGCCCGGGCGACCGGGGCGATGCCATCATCAGCCTGCAGCAGCGGCTGAAGGATCAGGGCTACTACAAGGGTGCGCTAGACGGCGTATACGGCCGCGGCACCGAGCAGGCAGTACGCGCCTTTCAGAAGGCCAGCGGCCTGCGCCAGGATGGCAAGGCCGGCGCCAACACCATGGCCAAGCTGATGGCCCAGCCCGGCACGGGCGATGCCGCCGTACAGGCCACGCAGGCCCCGGTGGTGCCCACCGCTACGCAGGCCCCCGTATTCCAGCCCGAACCTTTGGGCGAGGCCACCTATCCCTACCAGACCACCGCCTCGGCCTCGGTCAACATGCGCAAGAAGGCATCGACCTCGGCAGCCCGTATGCTCACCATCCCGGCCAATGCCACCATCACGGTGCTGGAGACGAGCGGCGACTTCCTCAAGGTCACCTACCGCGAGTATACCGGCTACGCCATGAGCGACTATATCAATGTGCCCGAGCAGTACCTGGCGGGCAAGTCCCTGCCCATCGACCTGGGCGCCCGGCAAAGCTATGAGGTGCTCAGCGTCAACGCCACAGGCGACAAGGTGCGCACCCTCCAGCTGGCGCTGACCGAGCTGGGCTACTACAAGGGCACGGCGGACGGCGCCTTCGGCGCCAGCACGCTGGCCGCGGTCAAGGCCTTCCAGGATAAGAACAAGCTGCGCGCCACCGGCGTGGCGCTGCCCGAACTGCAGCAGCTGATCTACGAAAAGCGCCCGCGCAACGCGGCGGGCCGCCTGGTGTACCTCAAGCTGCTGCCCCCCATCCCCGGCTACCCCATGCAGCAGGGGGATATGGGCGACGCGGTGCAGGTGCTCAACCGCGCGCTTGAGCAGCTGGGTCACTTGAAGAGTGCCTACACCAACGAATACACCGCCAAAACGGCCGCCGCGGTGCGCGACTTCCAGAAGGCGCACAGCATCCGCCAGACCGGCAAGGTGGACGAGTTTACGCTGCTGGCCATCAACACCGCCGCGGGCATCACGCCCCAGCCCACGCCGCAGCCTGCCGACCCGCAGCCCCAGCCCGTAACGCCCCCGGCCGCCGGCTATGTGCTGCTGCAAAAGGGCACGCAGGGCGTGGCCGTCACCAACCTGCAGGCCCGACTGGTGGCGCTTGGCTACTATCAGGTGATGCCGGACGGCATCTACGCGGATAAGGACGTCGCGGCCGTCAAGGCCTTCCAGATCCGCAACAGCCTGCGCGTCACCGGCAACGCCGACCAAGAGACCCAGCAGGTGCTGTTTGGCGCCAATGCGCTCAGCGCCGACCCGGCCTCCCTGCAACCCACCGGCCTGCCCACGCAGGAGACCCTGCGCATCGGCTCTGTCGGCGCCTCGGTCATCGCGCTGCAAAGCCGGCTGATTCAATTAAACTACCTCGCCGGCAATGCCGACGGCATCTTCGGCACGCAGACGGCCAAGGCCGTCACCAGCTACCAGCGCAAGAGCGGCCTGCAGCCCGATGGCGTAGCCGGTGTGCAGACGCTGACGTCGCTGTACGGCACGACAGCGCCGGGCAACCCGGGCGGCAGCCTGGGCGCCACCGCCAGCGCCGAGGAGGATAAGGCCGCTGCCTCCTCCACGCTGCGCATCGGCGACAGCGGAGCACCCGTCAAGGCCATGCAGCAGCGCCTGATCGAGCTCAAGTACCTCATCGGCGGTGCGGACGGCATCTTCGGGCCCAAGACATTCCTGGCGCTCCAATCCTTCCAGAGCAACAACAAGCTGCAGTCCGACGGCGTAGCCGGCTCGCTGACGCTGGCCAAGCTGGCCGACACCAGGGCCCTGGCCGCCGGCGGCGCGGCCCCCCTGCCCACGCCCACGCCTGCCCCCGTGCAGCCGGCATCCCCCGTGTTCACGGCCCCGCTGGCCAGCGAGGTGCGCTTGGGCGACTGGTACACCGAGGTGCGTTCCCGCCTGCGCAGCATGCCCAAGGTCATCGTCTATGACTTCATGAGCGGCGCCCACTACAACATCAACGTATTCAGCGTGGGCAAGCACGCCGATGGCGAGCCGCCCACAAAGCAGGACACCCAGATCATGGAAAAGGCCCTGGGCTACAACAACTGGGATCCGCGGCCGGTGTGGGTCATCTTCTCCGACGGGCGGGTGTACATGGGGTCTACCCACAGCCACGGCCACGAGGTGGACCACAACGCCAACAACGGGCTGACCGGCCACATCTGCATCCACTTCCCCCGCGACATGGCGGATGCCGAGGCCACCGGCCCCTACGCCGTCGCCCACCAGAACGCCATCCTGGCGGGCTGGGACCTGACAAAGTCTATGGCCAGATAAGACGGGTATCATATCCGCAGGCTGTATCGGAGGAGCGACAGCTCCTCCGATTCTTACGGAAAGGAGCACAATCCCTTGACCCATAAACCGCTGCTGATCGCTCTGGACGGGCCGGTAAGCGCCGGCAAATCCAGCCTGGCCGATGCCGTTGCCCGCAGGCTCAACATCCTGCACCTGGATACCGGGGCCATGTACCGGGCCATTGGCCTGGCCGCCCTGCAGCAGGGCATTGATCCGGCGGACGAACAGGCTGTCAGCAACCTGGTGGAATCAGGCCGGGTCGAGGTGGACGTGCGCTTTGCCGATGGCCATCAGCAGACGCTGCTGAACGGCAGTCCGGTGGACGACCTCATCCGCAGCCAGCAGGTGGGCAGCGCCGCCTCCACTGTATCGCGCTACGGCCCGGTGCGCCGCTACCTGGTGGCGCGCCAGCAGGCCATTGCCCGCCAGCAGAGCATGATCATCGACGGCCGGGACATCGGCACCGTGGTGCTGCCCGGCGCCCGCGCCAAGGTATTCCTCACCGCGTCGCCCGAGGTGCGCGCCCGCCGCCGCTATGAGCAGATCCGCGGCACCGACCCGGCCGCCACTTACGAAGCCGTGCTCAGCGAGCTCATCCAGCGCGACCGCCAGGACAGGGAGCGCCCGCTGGACCCCCTGCGCCAGGCCGAGGACGCCGTGCTGCTGGATACCACCGGCTTCAGCTTCGACCAGTCGGTGGAAGCCATTTTGCGCATTGTGGAGGCTGCCTATGGACAGGCCCGCTGACCGCCCGGCCGAGCGCCGCACGCCGGTGTATACCCTTGCCCGGTGGCTGACCCGGCTGATCAGCCTGCTGCTGTTCCCCATCCGCTATCACGGGGCGGACACCATCAACGCCATGGAGGCGCCCTACATGCTGGTCAGCAACCATGCCAGCATGCTGGATCCCCTCATGCTGGCCGTCCCCGTCCGGCGCTACGAGCTGCGCTTCCTGGGCAAGCGCGAGCTGGGCGCCAACCGGCTGTTTCGGTGGGTGCTGGACAGGCTGCACATGATCTCCGTATCCCGCCACATGACGGACATGGCCGCCATGCGCGCCTCAAACGAGGTGCTGGCCCAGGGCCATGTGCTGGCGCTGTTTCCCGAGGGCACGCGCAAGCCCCCCGAGCAGCTGATGGAGGGCGTGGAAAGCGGGGTCAGCCTGCTGGCGCTGCGCAACAAGGTGCCGCTGATGCCCGCCTACATCCACGGCCGCATCCGGCTGTTTCGCACCACGCACATTTATTTTCTGCCCCAGCTGCACTATGAGGACCTGGCCGCCCAGGGCATCGGCAAGGACGCGGTGGACGCGCTGACCCAGAGGCTGGTCGCCACCATCCGGGCCGCCCGGGATGAGGCGGCAAAAAATCTTTCAGACAATTCGGCAGGAAAACAAGGCCCGCCGTCGAATGGTATATAAATACGCCTAATTGGAGGGATTCGTTGCCGGTTGTCGTTGCCAAACACGCGGGATTTTGCATGGGGGTGCAGCAGGCCATTGACCAGGCGCTTCGCGCCGCTCAGCTGGCCGGGGAGCAGGGGCTCCGCTGCTATTCCCTGGGCGAGCTGATTCACAACCCCGCCGCGGTTGCCGCGCTGGAGGCCAAGGGCATCCACGCGGTACAGCAGCCGGAGGAGGCCGCGGGCGGCCTGCTGATTCTCCGCAGCCACGGTGTTTCACCCGATGTGGAAGAAAAAGCCCGACAAATTGCGGCCCAAGTTGTTGACTGCACCTGCCCTTTTGTGCGACACTTACATGGCACCGTCCGCGACTTCAGCGCCCAGGGCGCGCCCGTCATTCTGATCGGCGATCCCGGCCACCCGGAGGTCATCGGCACCGCCGGATGGTGCAAGGGCAAGGTATGGGTGATCTCCACCCCCCAGGAGGTAGACGCCCTGCCGCAGGAGGCCGGGCAGGCCCTGTTGGTGGCACAGACCACCTTCCCGCCCAAGGAGTGGGAGCGCCTGTCCCAGCAACTGCTGGCCCGCTTCCCCGGCATTACGGTGCGCCGCACCATCTGCAGCGCCACCGCCCTGCGCCAGCAGGAGGCAGCCGAGCTTGCCGCCACGGTGGACGTCATGATCGTGGTGGGCGGCAAGAACAGCGCCAACACCCGCAAGCTGTACGAGACTTGCAAGGAACACTGCCCCGAGACTTACTTGGTGGAACGTGCGGCGGATATCCCCCCGCACTTAAGGTTTAAGCCCGAGCAACGCATAGGGGTGACCGCCGGAGCATCCACGCCGGAATGGTCACTTAAGGAGGTTATCAACACGATGAACGACATGGAACGCATGGATCAGGCCACCA
>JAAZBU010000022.1 GCA_012513645.1 Clostridiales bacterium
GCCAGGCCCACCGCGATGCCCGACGCGCCGTTGACCAACAGGTTGGGGTAGCGCGCGGGCAGCAGGTCGGGCTCGCTGAGGGTGTCGTCAAAGTTGAGGCGGAAGGGCACCGTGTCCTTCTGGATGTCGCGCAGCATCTCCACCGCCAGGGGGGCCATGCGGGCCTCGGTGTAGCGCATGGCGGCCGCGCTGTCGCCGTCGATGGAGCCAAAGTTGCCATGGCCGTCCACCAGCATCCCGCGCATGGAGAAGGGCTGGGCCAGCCGCACCAGCGCGTCGTACACGCTGGTATCGCCGTGGGGGTGGTACTTGCCCAGGCAGTCGCCCACGATGCGGGCGCACTTGCGGTGGGGCTTGTCGGGCGTCATGCCCAGCTCGTGCAGCGTGTACAGGATGCGCCGCTGCACGGGCTTGAGGCCATCCTCCACCCGGGGCAGGGCACGCTCCATGATGACGTACTCGGCGTAGGGCATCATGCTGTTGTGCAGCACTTCCTCCAGCGGTGTTTGAATCACCTGGGGGATAAACTCCTGCGTGGTCGTTTTCTTTTTAGGCATCGGCGGCCTCCCTGATGGCGGCGGGCTGCTTGGGCCGCTGCTGCTGGCTGAAGGTATCCGGCTTGTTAAAGTCGGCGTGGGTGCTGATGTATTCGCGCCGCGGGTCCACCTTGTCGCCCATCAGCACGGTGATCAGGCGGTCGGCCTCAGCGCCGTCCTCCAGCGTCACCTGCATCAGCTTGCGGCGGGCCGGATCCATGGTGGTCTCCCACAGCTGCTCGGGGTTCATCTCGCCCAGGCCCTTGTAGCGCTGGATGGTGTAGTTTTTAAGGCCCGCGGTCGCCTTTTTGAGCTCCTTGTCGTCATAGGCGTACTGATCGCCCGCGCTGCTTTTGACCAGGTACAGCGGCGGCATGCCGATGTACACATGCCCGCCGCTGATCAATTCGCGCATGTAGCGGAAGAAGAACGTGAGCAAAATGGCCCGGATGTGCGCGCCGTCCTGGTCGGCGTCCGACAGGATGATCACCTTGTGGTACTTGAGGCTGTCCAGGCTAAAATCCTCGTCAATGTTGGTGCCGAGCGCCGTGATCACCGAGCGGAACTCCTCATTGCCCAACACCTGGTCGATGCGCTTTTTCTCCACGTTGAGGGGCTTGCCGCGCAGCGGCAAAATGGCCTGGAAGCGCCGGTCGCGCCCCTGCTTGGCGCTGCCGCCGGCGCTGTCGCCCTCCACGATGAGCAGCTCGTTCTCCACCGGGTTGCGGCCGGTGCAGCTGGATAGCTTGCCCACCAGGGGGGCGGCTTCCAGCTCGTTGCGGGCGCGGGCTACCTCCCGCGCCTTGCGGGAAGCCTCGCGTACCCGGGCCGCCTTGACGGCCTTGTCCATGATCAGCTGGCCCAGATCGGCGTTTTTCAGGTCTTCCAAAAACTCCTGCAACTTGAGGCCAACCATGGCCTCCACCGCCGGGCGCACCTCGGTGTTGCCCAGGCGGCCCTTGGTCTGCCCCTCAAACTGGGGGTTGCGCACCTTGACCGACAGCAGCGCCGTCAGGCCCTCGCGGTAATCCTCGCCTGCCAGGCCAGTGTCCTTGTCCTTGATGGCGCCGATGCGGCGGCCATAGTCGTTAAAGCCCTTGGTGAGCGCTGCGCGAAAGCCGGTCTCGTGCGTGCCGCCCTCGGCGGTGGGGATGTTGTTGACGTAGGAGTAGGTGGACTCGGTGTAGGCGTCGGTGTACTGCATGGCCAGCTGCATGATGATGCCGTCCCGCTGGGCCTCAAACACCATGGGCGCGGGGTGCAGCGGCGTCTTGTCGCGGTTGAGGTAGCTCACGTAGTCGGCGATGCCGCCATCGTACTGAAAGGTGCGCGGCTCGTTTTGCGGCGGCTGGGCGCGCTCATCCTGAAAGGTGATGGCAGCGCCGCGATTGAGGTAGGCCAGCTCCCGCAGCCTGCGGGCGATGGTCTCCCCGTTCCACTGGGTCTCCTCAAACACGGTATCATCGGGCAAAAAGCGCACCAGCGTGCCGTGCTTTCGGGTGTTGCCCACCTTCTGCAGGCCGCCCACCGGGTGGCCGGGCAGGTGTTTTTTCTCCTTGGCATCCCACACGCATTCAAAGCGCATCTGCCAATGCTCCCAGTCTCGGTAGCTGTCCACGGTCATCCACTTGCTCAGCGCGTTGACCACCGACGCGCCCACGCCGTGCAGGCCGCCGGAGTAGCCATAGTTCTTGTGGTCAAACTTGCCGCCCGCGTGCAGCTTGGTGTAGATCAGCTCCACGCCGGAGATGCCAAGCTTGGGGTGCTTGTCCACCGGCACGCCGCGGCCATTGTCCCACACGCTGCACGAGCCGTCCCGGTGCAGCGTGACGATGACCTCGGTGGCAAAGTCATTGGCCACCTCGTCGATGGCGTTGTCCACAATCTCCCACAGCAGGTGGTGCAGCCCGCGCTGCCCGGTGGAGCCAATGTACATGCCTGGGCGCATGCGTACCGCGTCCAGGCCATCGAGTACCTGTAGATTTTCAGCTGTATATTGTTTGGGCATGAATGTCCTTTCGAGTTGCTGAACTTATTCGCAAACGCTTCAATGGGCTTGTTTTTTTCTGCCCTCGCTTTGCCTCCCTCAGTCAGCGTAGCGCCGCTACGCCTCCTTTACTTGGCTGCGCGCAGGACAGAAAACTTCTGCGCCCATTCTTGCGTTTTCTCACTCGTTCAGCATGGGTCTTTCTTATAGGTTAGATGGCGGGCATCACGTAGCCGCCGCACACCGGCAGGTAGACGCCGGTGATGAAAGCCGCCAAGTCGCTGGCCAGAAAGGCCACGGCGTTGGCGATCTCCTGATCGGTGCCGCGCCGCTTGAGGGCGGTGTGCTGCTCGTACTCGGGCTGGCGCTCGGTGCCGCGCAGGCGGTCATTGTCGCTGATGGTCCAGCCCGGGGCCACCTGGTTGACGGTGATGCCGTGCTCGCCCACCTCGCGGGCCAGCACGCGCAGCACGCCGTCCATGCCCCGCTTGCCGGCCACGTAGGCCGATTGGGTGGGCAGGCACTGCATGGCGCACTCGGTGTTGATGCCGATGAAGCGGCCCCAGCCGCGCTGCGCCATGGCCGGCACAAAGGCCTTGGCGGCCAGCACGTTGTGCATCACACAGGTGTCAAACTGGCCCTGATAATCCTGCGCCGGCTGATCCAGCACGCTGGTCCAGCTGTACTGGCGCACCGCGCAGGTGACCACGATATCGGGCATGCCCAGCTCAGCGGCCACCTGTGCGGCCATGGCCTGGACATCATCCTCCAGGCTTACGTCTGCCTGCACCGTCATGGCCCGCCGGCCCAGGGCGCGGATGGCGGCTGCCACTTCCTCGGCCTGGCTGCGGCTGCTGTGATAGTGCACCGCCACGTCCGCGCCGCACTGCGCCAGGGTCAGGGCAATCACCCTGCCCAGCTGCCCGGCGGCGCCGGTCACCAAAGCTGTTTTCCCGTTCAGATCGATTTGCATGGCATTCCCTCCCAAAGCGGTCCCTCCCAAAGCGGTATTATACCATAGGTTTGCCCGCATTCAAGGCGATGGCGCGACGGCAGGAGAGGTTTTGTGCACAGGGGATGGCGGCTGCCCTTTGCGCGCGCGGGGCGGGATGCTATACTATCCCCGACAGGAGGCAGTGTATGCGCAAAAAAGGGAAGATCAACTGGGGCAGCGCCATTTTGCTGGTGGCGCTCATTGTGGTGTACTTTGCGACGGGCGGCGGCCCCAAAAAGCCCGCCGCCGACATCCCCGGGGCAACATCTGCCCCGGCCGCCGTGCAGGCGACCGATATGCTTAGCCGGACGCCGGCCCCGGCCGCGGCAACGGACAAGCCCGGCGACAGGGAGGCCGTGGCCGCCTATGTGCGTGAGCACGGCAAATTGCCCGACTACTACATCACCAAGGCCGCCGCGCAGAAGCTGGGCTGGCCGGGCGGCGATCTGCAGCCCTATGCCCCCGGCAAGATGATCGGCGGCGACCGCTTTGGCAACTATGAGGGCCTGCTGCCCGACAAGAAGGGGCGCACCTGGCAGGAGGCCGATATCGCCTCCTTTGGCAAAAAGTCCCGCGGGCCCGAGCGCCTGGTGTTTTCCAATGACGGGCTGATCTACTACACGCCGGACCACTACGAGAGCTTTGAAATAATCAAGGAGGGCAAATAGATGCGCGTGATCGAGCTGGACGGCCGGCATATGGACACCAGGGCCGCGCTGCACCGCCGGCTGAAGGAGGCCCTCTCGCTGCCCGAGTACTATGGCAACAACCTGGACGCCCTGCACGACTGCCTGGGGGAGATGCGCCAGGTGCAGATCGTGCTGCGCTACCCCCAGGCCCTGCTCAACAGCCTGGGCAACTATGGGCAGCGGATGATCCGGCTGTTTGAGGATGAGGCTGCTTCCCGGCCCGACTTCCGCTTCCGGGTGGAGGGATAGCCGCTACGCCTCAAGCACATCTGCGGCCTGTTGCAGCGTCTGCCCGATGGGCGCGCTGATCAGCAGGTCGGCCCGCCGGTCCATGCCGGTGGGCGTTTTGTTGATGATGACTACCTTGCCCCGGTACCCCTGCACAAAGCCGGCGGCGGGGTACACCGTCAGGCTGGTGCCGCCGATGATCAGCAGGTCGCTGCCGGCAATGGCATCCAGCGCGCCCTCAATCACATGCTGGTCCAGGCCCTCGCCGTAGAGCACCACATCGGGCTTGATGATGCCGCCGCAGACGCAGCGGGGTACGCCCGTTGACCCTGTAATCGCCTCCAGGCCGTGGGCCTTGCCGCAGGCCATGCAGCGGTTGCGGTGCACGCTGCCATGCAGCTCCCACACGGTGCGGCTGCCCGCCTGCTGGTGCAGGCCATCGATGTTCTGGGTGATGACTGCGCTCAGGCGGCCCTCCTGCTCCCACCGGGCCAAAGTGAGGTGGGCGGCGTTGGGCCGGGCGCCCGGCATGATCATCTGATCGCGGTAGAAGGCGTAGAACGCCTCGGTCTCATCCACAAAGTACTCGTGGCTGAGGATGCTTTCGGCGGGCAGGGCGTAGCGGCGGTTGTACAGGCCGTCCGCGCTGCGAAAGTCCGGGATGCCCGACTCCGTGGACACCCCCGCGCCGCCAAAGAATACGGTGCTGCGCGCACCAAGCACCATCTGCGCCAGCTGCTTGGCCGGAGCGTTTGCGGTCATTTGTCTGGCCCCCTTTTCATATACTTTATGCTGTCAGTATAGCTGCTTTCGTGCCTTTCTTCAAATGGCTGGCCGCGCCTTTGCACAAAGAAGCGGGCAAATCTTTGGTTATTTTAGGGACTATCCGCCAAGCTTGCGGTTTGTGTATAATAACGGCAGAGTATCGGGCGGCATGCGTCCGGATGCACAACAACACATGGAGGGTTACTATGGCAAGCGTTAGCTTAAAGCACATCTACAAGATTTATCCGGGCAACGTCACCGCGGTCAGCGACTTCACGCTCGACATTGAGGACAAGGAGTTTGTCGTACTGGTCGGCCCCTCGGGCTGCGGCAAGTCCACCACGCTGCGCATGGTCGCGGGGCTGGAGGAGATTTCCGACGGCGAGCTCTACATCGGCGACCGCCTGGTCAACGACGTCGCCCCCAAGGACCGCGACATCGCCATGGTGTTCCAGAACTACGCGCTGTACCCCCACATGACGGTGTACGACAACATGGCCTTCGGCCTCAAGCTGCGCAAGACCCCCAAGGACGAGATCAAGCGCCGCGTGGAAGCCGCCGCCCACATCCTGGACATCGAGTATCTTTTGAACCGCAAGCCCAAGGCCCTGTCCGGCGGCCAGCGCCAGCGCGTTGCCCTGGGCCGTGCCATTGTGCGTGAGCCCAAGGTCTTCCTGATGGACGAACCGCTGAGCAACCTGGATGCCAAGCTGCGCGTGGCCATGCGCACCGAGATTACCAAGCTGCACCAGCGCCTGCAGACCACCTTCATCTACGTCACCCACGACCAGACCGAGGCCATGACGATGGGTTCGCGCATTTGCATCATGAAGGACGGCTTCATCCAGCAGGTGGACACCCCCCAGAACAACTATGACTTCCCCAACAACAAGTTTGTGGCCGGCTTCATCGGCAGCCCGCAGATGAACTTCTTTGATGTCACTTTGCAGGCCGAAAACGGCAAGGTGTACGCCCTGTTTGGCGACAACAAGATCCTTGTGCCCGATGCCAAGGTCAAGAAGCTGGTGGACGAGAGCTACATCGGGAAGGAAGTCACCATGGGCATCCGCCCCGAAAACATCTCCGACGATCCGGAGAAGGTAGCCGCCAACCCCGAGGCCACCATGCCCGTGCACATCGAGGTGACCGAGCTGATGGGCAGCGAGACCTACCTGTACTTCTCCACCTCCGGCAAGGAAGAGAACGTCATCGCCCGCGTTGACCCCCGCACCCACACCCATACCGGCGACGACATCAAGGTTGTGCTGGATACCAGCCGCCTGCACTTCTTCGACAAGGAGACCGAGGCCAACATCCTCAACCGATAATTCCTCCGCGCTGCTTTCGCGCGCAGCTTTGCCGCCGCCGGCCCTCCGGCGGCGGCTTTTGTGTGCAGCCGTTTCGCTCGATCATAATGCATATTCTTCAACAGATGGCCCGGTGGGGCACGGGCGTCCGAATCTGTGTTCGTGTGGACAATTCATGGGGAAATCGGCGGCAAAGGCCTGTGGATAAACCTTGCGGTGTTTACACCATTTTTACATAAACCGCCATTCGACAGGGAAAAACGCGGGGATTCTGTGGATAACCCTGTGGACAGTGGGGATATCCCCACCCAATTCGGGCCTTGAATATCTATCGGCTGCCTATACCGCATAAACGCTGCAAAAGGGTACGGCGGGGCAGGGAAGCCATGAATACCGGTGAATATTCAAGCGAAAATTAGGAATAATTATGCTTAAAAAGAGATAAACATGCACAACTGGTGTGTGGATATCATCGGGCGCGCCGCGGCAGCGATCTGTTGCATAACAGAAAAACACATGCAGGATGGGCGGCGCGGGGCACAGACCGGCAAAGGCCTGTCTGCTTGAAAGGCTGCGGGGCATCAGGTATACTGGCGCAGGTTGGAGGTAGGTATGAACATCAGCACGGTATTGTTTGATATGGATGGCCTGCTGCTGGATACGGAGTCGGTGGGCATCAAGGTCTCTATCCACGCGGCAGCGCTGCAGGGCATCGCGATGAGCGAAGCGCTGCACTACGACACCCTGGGCACCTCGTATGAGGAGACGGCGGCCCGCTTCCTCAGCGTGCATCCACAGATGGACATGGCCCGCTACCGGGAGGACTATGTGCGCGGCCTGCGGGATTGGGTGCTAAACAAGGGCGTGCCCGTGCTGCCCCATGCGGGCGAGCTGCTGCGCTGGCTGAAGGCGCGCGGCTATGCCATGGGCCTGTGCAGCGGGTCGGACCGGGAGCTGATTGAGCTGTACCTGCGCCTGGCGGATTTTGCCCAGTATTTTCCCGTGATTGTAGCCGGGGATGACCCGGGCCTCAACAGCAAGCCAGCACCCGATATGTACCTCAAGGGGGCGCAGCTGTTAGGGGCACAGCCCGGGCGCTGCCTGGTGCTGGAGGATTCGCCCAACGGCCTGCGCGCGGGCCGTGCCGCGGGCATGCGCACCGCCATGGTGCCCGATATGATTCCCTACACCTCCGAATTGGCGCCCTACTGCGACGCGGTGCTGGATGACCTGAGCGCCGTGCCCGGCCTGCTGGAGCCAGGCGCATGCCTGTAACCATCGTGGCCGTGGGCCGCATGAGCGAGCCGCTGGCCTCGGCAGCCAGGGAGTATGAGAAGCGCCTGTCGCGCTATGACAAGCTGGCAGTCATGGAGGTGCCCGATCAGCGCGAGCCGGCTAACCTGTCTGAGGCGCTGATGGCCCAGGCCATGCAGCGCGAGGGGCAGCAGATTTTGCGCCATATCCGGCCGGGCGATCATGTCATCGCGCTGTGCATCGACGGCGAAGCGGTGGGCACCGAGGCCTTTGCGCAGCGGTTTCGCCGGCTGCGCGATGGCGGCAGCCCCATCGTGTTTGTGATTGGCGGCTCCCTCGGCCTGTCGCCCGAGGTGCTGTCGCGCGCCGACAGCGACATGTCGCTCTCGGCTCTCACCATGCCCCACCAGCTGGCCCGCGTGGTTCTGCTGGAGCAGATATACCGTGTGCACAAGATTTTGTCCGGCGAGAGGTATCACAAGTAATGCAGCTCAAGCAGCTTCGCCTGCACCGTTTCCGCAGCTATGCCCAGCTGGCGCTCATGCCGCCGGCCGGGCTGACGGTATTTGTGGGTGAAAACGGCGCCGGCAAGACCAACCTGCTGGAGGCCGTGCACCTGTGCTGCCTGGGGCGCAGCCACCGCACCAGCAACGACCAGGATATGATTCAGGTGGGGGCAGACACCGCGGCGGTGCACGCCACCGTGCAGCGCGGGCCGCTGACCGACGAGGTGGGCGTGCGCCTGTTTCAGCAGCAGCGGCAGAAGAAGCTGATCTACGTGGGCGGCAAGACGGTGCCCCGCATCGGCGAGCTGATGGGGCACATGACCTGCGTGATGTTTTCGCCGGAGGATCTGGAGATCATCAAGGGCGGGCCGCAGCTGCGCCGCCGCTTTGTGGACATGATGCTGTCCCAGTGCCTGCCCGGCTATTTCTATGCCCTGCAGCACTACAATGCCGTGCTCAAGCAGCGCAACGCGCTGCTGAAGATGATTGCCCGGGAGGGCGCCGATGCCCGCCAGCTGAATGTGTGGGATGAGCAGCTGGCCGCGGCCTCGCCGCCGCTGGTGCGGGCGCGCCGCCAGGCGGCCGCGCGGCTGGGTGAGCTGGCCGGGCAGCACTACGCCTACATCGGCGGCCGGCCGGAGGAGACGCTGGCCGTGCGCTACCAGGGCAGCCTGGCCGAGAGCGAAACGATTGACGCCGACCACCTGCAGGCGCTTGCCCGCAGCCGGGAGGACGACCTGCGCCGCCTGACCACCGCCCATGGCCCCCACCGGGACGACCTGCTGTTCACCCTGTCCGGGCAGGAGCTGCGCTCCTTTGCCTCCCAGGGGCAGATCAGGACGGCGGTGCTCAGCCTGCGGCTGGCCGAAATCGACATCCTCACCCAGGCGCAGGGCGACGCGCCCCTGCTGCTGCTGGACGATGTATTGAGCGAGCTGGACCTGGGCCGCCGCGCGCGGCTGTTGAGCGGCCTGCAGCATGTGCAGACGCTGCTCACCTGCACCGACCTGGGCGAGGTGGAGGACTTGAGCCCGGCCTGCGTGCTGCGGGTGAAGCCGGGGGAAATATTACAGTAGCATTTGTTTGATACTGAACTCACTCGTAAACGCTTTGCTGAACTCGTCTTTTTCCGCTCCCGCCTTGCCTCTCTCAGTCAGCGTAGGCGCCGCTGCGCTTCCTTCTTTCGGCTGCGCGGGAACAAAAAAATCCTACGTTCATCTGTGCATTTACTCATTCGTTCAGTATGATTGCGAGGATTGACCATGCCAAGGGACAAAAGGGCCTCATTGATTATCTCTGGAAGTGCTTTGCCATGTTCGCGCTGGGCTATGCCGTAACGCGGGTGCTGCATGTGGTGCTCTTTGAAAACATGGATTTTGCCAAGCTGCTGTCCGTATCCTGGTCTCATATCTGGGTCGCGCTTGTCGGCGGGTATTTCATGTGCGGCTTTTATGCGGTCAGCCGGATCATGGAGGGGCCTGCCAGCGATTATGTCGGCAAGCCCAGCCTGTTCAACGCCCAAGCTCAAATCGCCGTGCTGTATGTTGGCATCGTCATCGCGCCGTTTCCTGCCATCGCCGTGGCGCTGTTGCGGCTATACAAATTGCATCAAGCTAAAACCTGGCGGTAAGCACCGCCTGCCGCCAGGCAGCCAGGTATTCCGCCGTGCTCTGGTAGCGGCGGTCACGGTTGTCCTGCAAGGCGCGTTCGGCCACGGCATACAGCCCCTCTGCGGCCTCCCAGGCCTTGCGGCGGGGCTTTATTCTGTCGCCAAAGAAGGCATGGGCCAGCGCGCCCAGCGCGTAGACCGAGCTGGTTTCATCCAGCGCCGCCCCCTTGTGGTAGCCCTCGGGCGGCAGGTAATAGGGCA
>JAAZBU010000023.1 GCA_012513645.1 Clostridiales bacterium
CCGCGTGGGCAGCGTGGCGACCGACCCCTTCCCGCCGTTTTCGCTCACGGCCCAGCAGGAGGCGGAGATTGCCCCCTTGCAGGCCGCCATCGGCCGCTATGTGGATGAAAGCCTGGCCCGCTGGGTGACGGGCGAGTGGGCGCTGAGCGACGAGCAGTTCGCAACCTTTGAACGGGAATTGGAAGCCTTGGGCATCAAATCATTCATGGCATTCTGGCAACAGGTGCTGGATGCCGTGCCGGAGGGAGCAATATGAACCACACCGCCTTGATGGAAGCCCTGCAAAGCCAGCAGGGGCAGCAGCGCCTGGCCCATCTGTACGGCCACCGGGATGACGCCGTGCAGCGCCAGACCGCCCGGTATACCGCCTTGATCAGCCGGCACGCGGCATTGTTTGGCCCGCAGGAAAATGTGCTGATAGTCAGCGCGCCCGGCCGCACCGAGATTGTGGGCAACCACACCGACCACAACCGCGGGCGTGTGCTGGCCGCGGCCATCAACCTGGACACGCTGGCCGTCGTCTCCCTCCGGGAGGACATGGTGGTCAACTTGCACAGCGAGGGGTACCCGGCCATTACCATGGATTTGAGCGACCTGGCCCCCCACCCGGAGGAGCGGGAGACCACCGCCGCCCTCATCCGCGGCGTGGCAGACGGCCTGCACCGACGCGGGTACCGGGTAGGCGGCTTTGACGCCACGGTCACCTCCCAGGTATTGCGGGGCAGCGGGCTATCCAGCTCCGCTGCCTTTGAGGTAATGGTGTGCTGCGCGCTGGATGCCCTGTACAACGACTGCCGGGTGGATGCCGTCGCCCGCGCGCAAATCTCGCAGTACGCGGAGAACGTGCACTTTGGCAAGCCCTCCGGTCTGATGGACCAGATGGCCTCCAGCGTGGGCGGCATGACCGCCATTGACTTTGAGGGCGAGCAGCCGGTGATTGATCCCCTGGGCTTCGACTTTGACCAGGCGGGCTACGCGCTGGTGGTGGTCGGCCCCGGCGGCAGCCATGACGACCTCACGCCCCAGTACGCAGCCATCCGGGAGGAAATGACGGCCGTGGCGCATCAGCTGGGGGCCGATACCCTGCGCGGCGTGCCTCATACCCAGTTTGACAGCCAGATGGCCGAACTGCGGGCCAACCTGGGCGACCGGGCCGTGCTGCGCGCCATGCACTACTATGCCGAGAATCAGCGCGTAGGGCAGGCAGTGGCGGCGCTGCGCGCGCACGACCTGCAGCTGTTCTTTGACCAGGTCAACACGTCCGGCCGCAGCAGCTGGCAGTGGCTGCAAAACATCGCGGCGTCCGACCACGATCAGCCGCTGGCGCTGGCGCTGGCCATCGCGCAGGAGCAGTTGGATGGCCACGGCGCCTGCCGTGTGCACGGCGGCGGCTTTGCCGGCACCACGCTCAACTTTGTGCCCAACAACAAGCTGGAGCAGTTTGTGGGCAAGATGAACGCCGTGTTTGGCCATGGCTGCTGCTATGTGCTGGACGTGCGGCCGGAGGGCGCGGCGCGCGTATTGTGACCGGTTGACAGGCCGAAAACCCGGTGCTATAGTAATTGGGAACCGAATACCAAGCAACTTCAGGGCGGGGTGAAAGTCCCCACCGGCGGTAAAGCCCGCGAGCCGAAAGGCTGACATGGTGTGATTCCATGGCCGACAGTATAGTCTGGATGAAAGAAGATTGCAGCCATTGTGCATTCTGCTTGTGTCGCCCCTGATTGCTCGGGGGCGATATTTTGTAGGAGGTACAACCCCATGAAGAAACCCACCCGTAACACCGCGTTCCTGGCTTACTCCGCCCTCATGACAGCAATCGCCATCGTGCTGAACTTTTTCCCGGAGATTCCGATTCCGCTGCCCTTTGCGCCATGGCTGAAGCTGGACTTCTCCTTTGTGCCGCTGCTGCTGCTGGGCTTTACCCTGGGGCCGGTGGCCGCCGTGATGGCCCTGGTGGTCACCAATGCCGTCCACCTGCTGGGCACCACCACCGGCGGTGTGGGTCAGCTGGCCAACATTCTGGTGGGGCTCAGCTTCCTGCTGCCGCCCTCGCTGATGTACCGCAAGAACCGCACCATGAAGGGCGCTGTCATCGGCACCATCGTGGGCATCGCCTGCATGGTGGTGATGGGCGTGCTGACCAACCGTTACATTCTGGTGCCCGCCCTGCTGGGGGACAAACTGTTTGACTTCCCCATGACCAACTATCTCATCCAGGCCATCGTGCCCTTCAACCTCATCAAGGGGACCATCAACGCGGTGCTGGTGTTTATTCTGTACAAACGCTTGAGCGCCCTATTAAAGGAAATCGAGAGAAAGTGCGCAGCCTGATAACCCACTCTGCCCAGGAAACCCGTCAAGCCGGTATGCTGCTGGCAGCACAGCTGCGCCCGGGCGACGTGCTGCTGCTGACGGGCGACCTGGGCGCCGGCAAGAGCGAGCTGTGCCGCGGCATCGCCCGCGGACTGGGGATACAGGGTCCGGTGCCCAGCCCCAGCTTCACCATCCTCAACCGCTACGAGGAGGGGCACTTGCCCTTCAATCACTTCGACTGGTACCGTGTCAGCGGCGAGGATGAGCTGCTGGAGTCCGGCCTGGATGAAATGCTGGACGAGCACAGCGTGTCGGCCATCGAGTGGCATGAGCGTGCGCCCGGCCTGCTGCCGGCGGATTGTCTGGAAATCCGGCTAACGCCCCTGGATGGGGAACAACGGGAAATTGCGATTGTGCCTCATGGCGCCTTTCGGGCGCTGGATTGGGCGGCCATAGGCTATGCCGCCGGGGAGGAACCATGATTGTACTGGCGCTGGATACCTCCGGCCCCTCGGCGGGCGTTGCCCTGCTGCGGGACGGGCAGCTGTGCTACGAGGCCACGGTGGTCAACCGGCTGACCCATTCGGTCAACCTTATGCCCATGGTGGAGGAGGGGCTGCGCTGCGCCGGGGTCACCATGCCTGAGGTGGACC
>JAAZBU010000169.1 GCA_012513645.1 Clostridiales bacterium
GCAATCTCCTCCACCACGCGGTCAAACACGGCGCGGTCCAGGCTGTCCACGGTGTTTTTGATGTTGCGCATGTCGGTGCGCAGCACCTCAAAGGGCAGCTCCTCCCGGGCGATGTCCGTGCTCAAGGACAGGCGCTGGGCCGAGGTCAGCCGGTGGCGCACGATTTCGCGTAGCGCGCGCTGCATCTGGGGATATCCCTCGTAGCCGCAGGCGTTGGCAAAGCGCACGACGGTGCTCTCGCTGATGTCCACCAGCTCGCCCAGCCGGGCCGCGGTCATGAAGACCACCTTGTCGTAGTTGTCCTCAATAAAGGCCGCGATCTTGCGGTGGCCCTTACTCAGGCTCTTTCCCCTGAGGTTGAGCTGCTTCATGATGGATGGTCCTTCCCGCATTGCTCAGCCCTCCTGCCTGCCCAGCATGCCTTCGAACAGGTGGTTGTTGTCAGAAAAACCGCCTACAAAGGTGCAGGTGATATAGCCCTTGCTGCACAGGTCCACATCGGTGCCCGGCTTGGCCGGCTCGATCTGCTCGCCCGCCTCAATCCAGAAGTAGGGCACGCCCCGCGGGTTGGTGCGCCGCTCATAGCGATCCAGGTAAAAGCTGTCGCTGATGGGGCAGATGCGCGGGCCCTTGAGGTCGTGGGGGGCCAGGGCCTTTGCGTTGATGTTGGCAAAGGTCAGCCTGGGCAGCGGCTTATCGTTCAGCAGCTGCATCACCTCCAGGGCAAAGTTGGCCAGGTTGAGGTGCATCTCCCGATCGGCGCCCACGCCGATGGATACCGCGATGGAGGGGATGTTGAGCATGGCCGCCTCCCGCGCCGCGGCTGCTGTGCCCGAGTAGTAGAGCGCCGTGCCGATGTTCTCGCCCTCGTTGATGCCGGCGATGCAAAAGTCCACCGTGCCCTCGGCCAGGTACTGGCCCACGCGCACGCAGTCCACGGGGCTGCCGTCAATGGCGTAGGCCTGAGCACCGGGGAAGGCATATTCGCGCGCCATCACCGAGGTGGTCAGCGTCAGCCGGTGGCTGGTGGCGCTCTGCTGGCTGGAGGGCGCGGCGATGGTGACCTTGTGGCCCTGGGCCAGCGCGGCCTCGGCCAGCCACTGCAGGCCGGGGGCGAAGATGCCGTCGTCGTTGGTTAATAGCAGGTGCATGGAAGCGGGTTCTCCTTTCAGGGGGTGGGATGCTCCGGGTGCAAGGGCAGCCGGATGTTGCTGAATATGGTGGTGGCAATGGTGAGCGCCAGGGCGATGGCCCCGATGCCCGTCAGCGTCTCCACGCCGGTGGAGGTGGCCATGGCAAAGTCTTGGGAAGCCAGGTACATTATCGTGCGGTAGACGCCTAGGCCGGGCACGATGGGGATGATGGCGCTCACCAGAAATATGGTGGTGGCCATGCGCTGGATGCGGGCCGTCAGCTCGCACAGCAGGCCCACGGCCAGCCCGGCCACGAAGAAGGCCGTGCCCGTCTTGCCCATCAGCAGGTAGATAATATACCCATTCAGGCCGATGAGGGACGTGTAGGGCAGCGTGCGGCGCGGCTGGCGCAGCAATTCGCCAAAGAAGGCGGAGGCAAACATGCTGGCCAGGCATTGAATCAGAATGTTCATGGGTGCCTCCTTTCCTTACAGCATCAGGGCGGCGGCCACGCCGGCTGCCAGCAGCACGGCGCTGAGCAGCGCCTCGGTGGTGCGGGCCATGCCGGCCACCAGGTCGCCGCGCATGGTATCGCGTACCGCGTTGGTGATGGCCAGCCCCGGCAGCAGCGGCATGATGGCGCCGGAGATCACGGCCTCCTGGTTGCCGCCCATCAGGCCGATCAATACCAGCGAGCTGGCCGCCGCGATAAAGCCCCCGGCCATGGAGATCAGGGGCGCCGCCGCATTGAGCCGCCGAAACAGCGGCACCAGCCCCTGGGTGAGGCCGCCTGCCACAAAGGCCAGGGCAAACTCGCGCCACCCGCCCCCAAACATGACGGAAAAAAAGCCCGCTGAAGCCGCGTAGGCCAGGGCCATCAGCGCGTGGCGGGGGCGCGGGGCGCTGCGCAGCCGCTCCAGGGCCTCTAGCGCCTGGCCGGCCGTCAACTGCCCGGCCGCGCTGGCGCGGGAGATGGTGTTCACCTCGTCCAGCGTTTGCAGCTGGATGCTGCGGTCGCGCACGCGCTTGATGCGGGTGAGGCTTTCGCCGCACTCGGTCTGCACGCACAGCATGAAGCCGGTGGGGAAGCACATGATCTCCGCCCTGCCAAGGCCAAAGGCCTCGCACATGCGGATGGCAGTCTCCTCCGCGCGGTAGATTTCGCCGCTGCATTCAAGGATTGTCTGCGCGGCCAGCGCCGCGGCGCTCAGGGCCAGCTTTGCCTGCTCCATCCACTCGCTCCTTTCCCACGATACGATACCATAAAACACGCACCCGGTAAAGAAAAACAGGCGTGCCGACGCTTGCGCGCCGGGCGCCAAATTCGGTATACTTTGCCCCGAGAGGTGAGGCGTATGACAGCAGCGGCAGATCGGGGGATATCCAAACACCTGAACGCGGATGCGGGGCTCATTCGGGTGGTCGCCATGGTGACCATGCTCATAGACCATATCGGCGTTGTTTTCCTGCCCGGCGTGCCGGAACTGCGGGTCATCGGCCGCATCGCCTTCCCGCTGTTTTGCTGGGGCATTGTGACCGGCTTTGAGCGCACGCGCAGCTGGCCGCGCTATGCGCTGCGCCTGCTGCTGATCGGCCTGGTGTCCCAGCCCTTTTACATGCTGGCGCTCAACCATCGCATCAGCGAGTTCAACGTGATGGCCACGCTGCTGCTGGGCCTGCTTGCCATCGCGGGCATGCGGGAGCGGTGGTGGGGCAGCCACATCTGGGCGCCGCTCCTCTGCCTGGCGCTGGCCGCCATGCAGCCCATGGACTATGGCTGGCGCGGCGTGCTGCTGATTATTCTGATGTACCTGGCCCGGCGCAGCGCGGGAGGACTGGCCGCGCTGATGGTTGCCTTCTGCCTGTACTGGGGCAGCGGGTCGTCCGAGGTGGTGCGCCTGTTTGGCCTGCGCATCAAGCCTGAATTGGCTGTGGGCACGCCCCTGTACGCGGTGGTGGGGATGGCGTTCAGCATGATGCGGCTGCAAAGCCTGGCCATCCTCAGCCTGCCCTTCATGCTGTGCCGCACCAATACCGGCATCCGGGTGCCCCGCTGGCTGGCTTACGGCATGTACCCGGGGCACCTGCTGCTGCTGTGGCTGCTGCATATGGCCATCGGCTGACCAGCGGGGTGGCATTCGGCTGCCGCATCCTGTATACTCAACGCCATACCGAACAATCAAAGGGGGTACCTCCTTGCGCAAATTTGCTGCCCTGCTCCTGATTATTTGCCTGCTGCCCCTGGCTGCCCTGGGCACGGCCAATGACGCCCCGCAGGCCGTGGTGATGGCCGGCTATGAGGAGAAGGATACCTTCCGCAGCTGGGGGGACAACCTGTTTTTCCGGCGCATGGAGCAGCGCACGGGCGTGACCTTTGTCTACCAGCAGACCGATGGCTGGCAGGCCTGGCAGCAGGCCAAGACGGCCATGCTGGCGCCCGGCGCCGCGCTGCCCGAGGTGCTGTTCAAGGCCGGGCTTGCCCCGGCGGAAACCATGGACATGCTGGCGCAAGGCGTGCTGATCGACCTGAAGCCCCTGCTGGCGGACAACGCGCCCCACCTCAGCCGCCTGCTGGATGAGCATGCGGACATCCTCGCCGCCATCACGCTGCCCGATGGGCGCATCGGCGCGCTGCCCTATATCAACCTGGCGCCCACGCAAAACGCCCTGTGGATCAACATGGCGTGGCTGACGGCGCTGCGGCTTGAGATGCCCGCCACCGCGGAGGAATTGCAATCTGTGCTGCAGGCCTTCAAGGACAAGGACCCCAACCAGAATGCCCGCGCCGACGAGATCCCGCTGAGCTTCATCGGCCCCTATGACCTCAAGTACCTGGGCCATGCCTGGGGCCTGACGGCCAACGATTTCAACGTGTTTGCCCGGGACGGGCAGGCAGGCTTTATGCCGCTGGAAGCGGGCTTTCGCCCGTTTATCGCCTGGCTGCGGGCGTTGTATGACCAGGGCCTGCTGGACCCAAACGGCTTTATCCACGCCGATGCCCTGCGCCGCGTGACCGATGCCAAGGCCACCAACCGCTACGGCGCGTTTCTGGCGCCGCTGCCCAGTAGCCTGGTGCCCCCGGAGTGGGTGGGGGACTATGCCGTGGTGCCGCCGCTGGCCCATGAGGGCGCGCAGGTGTACCGCCGGGTGGCGCCCCGGGCAACGCCGGGCGCCTTTGCCATCACCTCCGCCTGCAAGGACCCGGCCGCCATGCTGCGCTGGGTGGACTATCTGTATTCGCCTGAGGGGGCCATTCTGGCCACCGCGGGGGAGGAGGGCATCGACTACCTGGTGGACGGCGACGGCACCTGGCGCAAGACCGACTCAGCCCAGCAAAACAGCTTTCTGGCCGAGACCTCCATCATGACCGGCGCGGTGCCGCCGGGCGTGAGCAACGATGCCTTTCAGCGCCGCTACGCCGAAAAAATGGTGCGCGACCTGTCTGAACAGATTGACCGCGTGAGCGCGGTGTCAAAAGACCCCTTTCCGCCGTTTTCCCTGACCGCGGCGCAGGAGGCGGAGATCGCCCCCTTGCAAGGGGTCATCGGCCGCTATGTGGACGAGAGCATCGCCCGCTGGGTGACCGGCGAGTGGGCCGTCACCGATGAGCAGTTCGCGGCCTTTGAGGCCGAGCTGGAGACCCTTGGCCTACAATCATTCATGGCATTCTGGCAGAGGGTGCTGGATGCCATGCCGGAGGGAGCAATATGAATCACACCGCTTTGATGGAAGCCCTGAACACCCCCCGCGGGCAGGAGCGCCTGACCCGCCTGTACGGCCACCGGGACGATGCGCCCCAGCGCCAGACCGCGCGCTATGCAGCGCTGATTACCCGGCACGCGCAGCTGTTTGGCCCGCAGGAGAAGGTGCTGCTGGTCAGCGCGCCCGGCCGCACCGAAATTGTGGGCAACCACACCGACCACAACCGCGGCCGCGTATTGGCCGCCGCCATCAGCCTGGATACGCTGGCCGCCGTTTCCCCGCGGGGGGACATGGTGGTCCGCCTGCACAGCGAGGGTTATCCCGAGATCGAGCTGGACCTGGCCGACCTTGCCCCCCGACATGACGAGGAGGGGACCACCGCCGCCCTCATCCGCGGCGTGGCTGACGGCATGCAGCGGCGCGGGTACCGAGTGGGCGGCTTTGACGCGGCGGTCACCTCCCAGGTATTGAGCGGCAGCGGCCTGTCTTCCTCGGCTGCGTTTGAGGTGATGGTCTGCTGCGCGCTGGACGCGCTGTACAACGGCGGCACCGTGGATGCCGTTGTCCGCGCGCAGATTGCCCAGTACGCCGAGAATGTGCACTTTGGCAAGCCCTCGGGCCTGATGGACCAGATGGCCTCCAGCGTGGGCGGCATGACGGCCATCGACTTTGAGCACGATCAGCCCGTCATCGACCCCTTGGGGTTTGACTTTGACCAGGCGGGCTACGCGCTGGTGGTGGTCAGCCCGGGCGGCAGCCATGACGACCTCACGCCCCAGTACGCGGCCATCAGGGAAGAGATGACCGCCGTGGCCCATCAGCTGGGCGCGGACACCCTGCGGGGCGCCGATCGTGCCCAGTTTGACGGGCAGATGGCCGCCCTGCGTGCCCAGCTGGGCGACCGGGCCGTGCTGCGCGCCATGCACTACTACACCGAAAACCGGCGCGTCACCGATGCGGTGGCCGCGCTGCGCGCGCACGACCTGCCGCTGTTTTTTGATCAGGTCAACGCCTCCGGCCGCAGCAGCTGGCAGTGGCTGCAGAACATCGCGGCCTCCGACCGCGACCAGCCCCTGGCGCTGGCGCTGGCCTTGGCCCAGGAGCTGCTGATGGGGCACGGCGCCTGCCGCGTGCACGGCGGCGGCTTTGCGGGCACCACGCTCAACTTTGTGCCCAACAACAAGTTGGAGCAGTTTGTCGATCAAATGAGCGCGGTCTTTGGCCATGGCTGCTGCTATGTGCTGGATGTGCGGCCCGAGGGCGCGGCGCGTGTTCTCTGAAACAGTTTGAGTTGACACCTTAACAGTCCGGTGCTATAGTAATTGGGAACCGAATACCAAGCAACTTCAGGGCGGGGTGAAAGTCCCCACCGGCGGTCAAGCCCGCGAGCCGAAAGGCTGACATGGTGAAATTCCATGGCCGACAGTACAGTCTGGATGAAAGAAGATTGCAGCCGTTGTGCATTCTGCTTGTATCGCCCCTGATTGCTCGGGGGCGATTATTGTAGGAGGGTACCATGGCTAAAAAGGTTGTTTCTACCCAAATGATGGTCCGCGTGGCGCTGTTGGCGGCAATTTCCTTCATCCTGTTCAAGTTTCTGGAGATTCCGGCGGTCGCTTTTTACAAGCTGGATTTGAGCGGCATCCCTGCCCTGCTGGCCGGGTTTGCCATGGGGCCGCTGGCGGCCATCCTCACGCTGGCCATCAAGGATTTGCTGGCCGTGGTGGTGGGGTCGGCGACGGGCGGCATTGGCGAATTGGCAGACTTTCTGATGCTCAGCTGCCTGGTGCTGGCCACGGCGGTGCCCTATCAGCGCAAGCGCAACAAGCAGGTGGTGCTGTGGGGCATGGTGGCGGGCACGGTGCTGATGACCATTGCCGGTGTGCTGCTCAACTACTATGTGCTGATCCCCCTGTATACCCGCTTCATGCCGGAGGAGGCCATCATCGCGGCCGCGGCCGCTGCCGTGCCCTTTGCGGGCATCGATTCACTGGTGAAGGTTGTGCTGTTTGTTACCGCGCCGTTCAACATTGTGAAGGGTGCCATCATCAGCGTGCTGACCTACTACCTGTACCGCTACATGGGCCCGGTGCTCAAAAAAGGCAGGCTGTGACTTGAAGGAAGCGTATCGTTGTGCCACCTCCACCGCCCGGCAGACCCGGGCGGTAGGTGCCATGCTGGCAGGCCAGCTGCGCCCCGGCGACGTGCTGCTGCTGACGGGCGGCCTGGGCGCCGGCAAGAGCGAGCTGTGCCGCGGCATCGCCCGCGGCCTGGGCATACAGGGCCCGGTGCCCAGCCCCAGCTTCACCATCCTCAACCGCTATGAGGAGGGGCATGTGCCCTACAACCACTTTGACTGGTACCGGGTGAGCGGCGAGGAAGAGCTGCGCGAGTCCGGCCTGGATGAGATGCTGGACAGGCACAGCATATCGGCCATCGAGTGGCACGAGCGGGCGCCAGGCCTGCTGCCTGCGGATTGCCTGGAGATCAGCCTGACGCCGCTGGATGGCGATGAGCGGCAGATATCCTTTCAGCCGCGGGGCGCCTTCCGGGCGCTTGACTGGGCGGCGCTTACCCCGCCCTCCAAGGAGGACACATGATCGTACTGGCGCTGGATACCTCAGGCCCTTCGGCGGGCGTTGCCCTGCTGCGGGAGGGGGCGCTGTGCTACGAGGCCACCGTGGTCAACAAGTTGACCCACTCGGTCAACCTGATGCCCATGGCGGAGGAGGGGCTGCGCTGCGCCGGCATCGAGCTCAAGCAGGTGGACCTGCTGGCCGCGGTGGTGGGGCCCGGCTCCTTCACCGGGGTGCGCATCGGGGTGGCTGCGGTGCAGGGCATGGCCCGGGCGCTCAATCGGCCCTGCGTGGCCGTTAACGCGCTGGAGGCGCTGGCCCTGGGTGTTCCGGGCGGCCCGCGCGTGGTGTGTCCCATCCGGGATGCGCGGGTGCAGCAGGTGTACGGCGCTGCCTTTTTGCAGGGCGAGCGCCTGATGGCGGATGCTGCCCTCAAGCTCACCGAATATCTGGAGATCATCCGCGGCCTGGGCGATTCGTTTTACTTTGTGGGGGATGGGGTAAACTGCTATCAGGCGTTGATTGAGGACGCCCTGGGCAGCCGCGCGGCCTTTGCGCCGCCGCACCTCAACCTGTTGAAGCCCGGTGCCGCTGCGCTGATTGCCGCCCGTGACGTGCAGGCGGCGGTTGCGCCTGAGGACCTGAGGCCGCTGTACCTGCGCCAGCCGCAGGCACAGCGTGAAAGGGAGAACATGCATGGCTGAAGCGCTTGTGCGCAGGATGACATTGGACGATGTGGAGCGGGTGTCCGCCATCGAGGCTGAGGCTTTCCCGCGCCCCTGGACGGCGGCGGACTTCCGCCACGAACTGACGGAAAACAAGGTCGCCCGCTACCTCGTGGTGGAGGAGGCGGGCGAGGTGGCTGCCTTTGCCGGCGTGCATGTGATCATCGATCAGGGGCATGTGACCAACATCGCCGTGGCCGAACAGCACCGGGGCAAGGGATATGGGCGGCTGGTCACCGCGGCGCTGATGCAGTACGCGGCCAACCTGGGCGCCACCTACCTGACGCTGGAGGTGCGGGCCAGCAACCAGGCCGCGCAAAACCTGTATGCGTCGCTCGGCTTTATCAAGGTGAGCGTGCGCAAGCGCTATTACGAGGACACCGGCGAGGATGCCTGGCTGATGGCCTGCGACCAGCTGCCCGCCGCCGACCCCGACTTTGAAGAGCCGGAGACGGTATACGAGGATTAGTCAGAAAATCAGATATTCGCACTCCAGCCGCCCATTATAAAGGCGGCGTTTTTTTGTGGCGCGCTTGCCGTACAGGCGCTCAAAGGCCGGGTTGGCCGTCAGCACGCACACGCGGCCGGCGTGGGACTGGGTCTCCAGCTTGCGCATCTGGCGGTACAGGGTCTCAGCTTCCTTCTTGCCGCCCAAGCGCTCGCCGTAGGGCGGATTGGTGATGACGCAGGTGTCCGGGGCGAAGGGGGGCAGGTCGCGCAGGTCCTTTTCATACACGCGCACGCGCCCCTGCAGGCCGGCCTGCCGCAGGTGCTTTTCGCACAGCGCCAGCGCCTGGGGGTCCACGTCGCTGCCCGTGATGCCCTCCACCAGCCGCGGGTCAAACAGGCCCTGAGCCTCCTCCCGGATGCGGCGGCACTGGTCTGCCTGCGCGAAGTGCCACTGCTCCATGGCAAAGGACCTGGTGAGGCCTGGGGCGCGGTTGGCCCGGCGGAAGGCCGCCTCGATCAATATGGTGCCCGTGCCGCAGCAGGGGTCGTGCAGCGGCTGCCCGGGCCGCCAGGGAGAGAGCACCACCAGCGCCGCGGCCAGGGTCTCCCGCAGGGGGGCCTCGCCATTCCAGGTGCGGTAGCCCCGGCGGTTGAGCGCGTCGCCGCTGGCATCCAGCGTCACCCGCACCTGGTTTTGATGAATGGCGATATGGATGGCGTATTCGGCACCGGTCTCCGCCATCCAGTCGGTCTTGTAGCGCTGCTTCAGGCGCTCGGCCACCGCTTTTTTGCTGATGGCCTGCACATCGCGCACGCTCATCAGCTGGCTGCGGGCGCACTGCCCGGTGACGGGAAAGCGCGCGTCCTTTGGCAGCCAGTTTTCCCACGGCAGCGCGCGGATCATTTCAAACAGCGCTTCAAAGCTGGTGGCCTCGCCCTCGCCCACAATCATCAGCACGCGGTCGGCACAGCGCAGCCACAGGTTGGCGCGGAAGGCGTCCTCCGGCGTGCCCTCAAAGCGCACGCCGCCATTAACGGGCTGCGCTGTCAGGCCCAAGTCCTGCAGCTCCCGCTTCACCACGCCCTCCAGGCCAAAGGATGCTGTTGCAATCCACTCCATGTTGTTCCTCATTTCTGTACGGCGATGTTGTTAACACTGTCTAACAATCCGCTCGCCGGGTATCATTATGGTACCAAAGTTAAGGAGGGACAGCAATGTCTTTTAAATTACAGGAACTCAAGTACCCCCACAACGCCCTGGAGCCCTACATCGACGAAGAAACCATGAAGCTGCACCACGGCAAGCACCATCAGGCCTATGTGGACAACCTCAACAAGGCGGTGGAAGGCACCAAGTTTGCTGATCAGGATATTGAGGAAATAGTCAAGAATTTGAAGGACGTGCCCGAGAACATCCGCGCTGCCGTGCGCAACAACGGCGGCGGCCACTACAACCACAGCATCTTCTGGGACATCATGGCCCCCGGCGGACGCGGCAAGCCCCAGGGCGAGCTGGCTCAAAAGATCGACGAGGCCTTTGGCAGCTTTGACAAGTTCAAGGAGGAGCTGGAGAACGCAGGCAAGACGCAGTTTGGCTCCGGCTGGGCATGGCTGGTGCTGGATGGCGGCAAGCTGGCCGTGGTGAAGACACCCAACCAGGACAACCCCATCACCGAGGGCAAGTACCCGCTGCTGGGCGTGGACGTGTGGGAGCACGCCTACTACCTCAAGTACCAGAACCGCAGGCCCGAATACCTGTCCACCTGGTGGAACACCGTCAACTGGGACGAAGTGAGCAAGCGCTACGAACACTACAAGAACAAGTAACCCCATCCCCCTTCCAGTGCGCCCGCCCTACAACCGCGGGCGCATTGCCTTGCCCGGGCTTGTAAGCGCGCGGGAATATAGATATACTGACTTCATCAGGAGGAATGCTTATGAAAAGAGCGATCATCATTGTGCTGGACAGCGTTGGCGTGGGCGCGACGGCGGACGCGCACCTGTATGGCGATGTGGGGGCCAATACCTTGGGCAACCTGGCCCGGGCGGAATCCTTGCAACTGCCCCACCTTGGCGCCCTGGGCTTGGCGCAGATCCCGGGCAGCCACATGGTGCCTGACCCGCAGGCCCAAGGTGCCTTTGGCCGCATGAACCCGGCCAGCCCGGGCAAGGATACCACCACCGGGCACTGGGAGATTGCCGGCCTGCGGCTTGAGGCCCCGTTCCCCACCTTCCCCGATGGCTTTCCGCGGGAGCTGATGGACGCCTTTGAAACGGCCATCGGCACCCAAACGCTTGGCAACTATGCCGCCAGCGGCACGGTCATCATCGATGAGTTAGGGGAGGAGCACCTGCGCACCGGCTACCCCATCGTCTACACCTCGGCGGACAGCGTGTTTCAGATCGCGGCCAACGAGGCTGTCATCCCCGTGCCGCGCCTGTACGAGATGTGCGAGATTGCCCGCAAGCTGCTCGTTGGCCCCTACGGCGTGGGCCGGGTGATCGCCCGCCCCTTTGTGGGGGACAGGGCCGGCCAGTTCAAGCGCACGGGCAACCGCCGCGACTTTTCGCTGGACCCCACCGGCCTCACCATCCTGGACGCGCTCAAGGCCGCGGGCCACGAGGTGCTGGGCGTGGGCAAGATTGAGGACATCTTCAACCACCGGGGGCTGACCGGCTCCAACCATGCCGCCGGCAATGCCGCCTGCATCCAGGCCACCATCGACTACCTGCAAAAGCCGTTCACCGGCCTGTGCTTTACCAATCTGGTGGACACCGACATGGTGTACGGCCACCGCCGCGACACGCGGGGATATGCCGACGCGCTGGAGGCCTTTGATAAAAGGCTGCCTGACATCATGGCGCTGATGGGCGAGGAGGACATGCTGCTCATCACCGCCGACCATGGGTGCGACCCCACCTTCCGCGGCACGGACCATACCCGCGAGATGGTGCCGCTGGTGGCTTGGCGCAGGGGCATGCAGGCCCCGGTGGACCTGGGCCTGCGGCAGACCTTTGCCGATGTGGCCGCCACGGTGGCCGAGTTCTTTGGCCTGGACGAGCGCTTCCAAGCCACGTCTTTTCTAAAGGAAATGGAGGGGTAACATGGCCGTCACGATGAAAAAACTGCATGCCGCGGCGGACACGGTGCGCAAGGCCTGCGGGCCGGCGGACATCGCCGTCATTTTGGGCAGCGGGCTGGGCGGGTATGAGGAGTCGCTCATCGACCCCCAGGAGATCGCCTACAGCAAGATCCCGGGCTTTCCGGTATCCACGGTGGCCGGCCACGCGGGCAAGTTTGTGGTGGGCACCGTGCGCGATAAGCGCGTGCTGGTGATGAGCGGCCGCTTCCATCACTACGAGGGGCACTCGCTGGATGCCGTTACCATGCCCATCCGGGTGATGGCGCTGCTGGGCGTGAAGACCCTGATCATCACCAACGCGGCGGGCGGGGTGAACACTAACTTCAACGCGGGCGAGCTGATGCTGATCACCGATTACATCAACCTGTCGGGCCGCAACCCCCTGCGCGGCAAAAACCTGGACGAGTTCGGCCCCCGCTTCCCGGACATGACCAACGCCTTTGACCCGCAGCTGCGGGACATCGCGCTGCAGCGCGCGCAAAGGCATGGCATCCACCTCAACCAGGGTGTCTACTGCTGGATGAACGGCCCCAGCTACGAAAGCGCGGCCGAGATCCGCATGGTGCGCACCTTGGGGGCGGACGCCGTGGGCATGTCCACCGTGCCCGAGGTAATTGTCGCGCGCCACTGCGGCATGCGGGTGCTGGGCATCAGCAGCATCACCAACATGGCCGCCGGCGTGCTGGACCAGCCCATCCACCACGAGGAAGTGCTGCAAATGGGCGAGAAGGTGCGGGGCAGCTTCCGCACATTGCTCGACAGCCTGATCGATCACCTGACGGAAGAGGAGTCCGAGAAAATCTAATCCCACAAGACATACAAAAAGCGCGGGCAATTGCCTGCGCTTTTTGTCTATTTTCAACGGTTCTTAACTCCTGACCTCCGCGCCGAACTGCGCCTTCACCGAGCGCTGCACCTTGTCCATGAGGGCGGCGATCTCCTGCTCCTCCAGCGTGCGGTCGGCCGCGCGGAAGGTGAGCGCAAAGGCGGCGGACTTCTTGCCCTCGCCGGCCTGGGCGCCGCGGTATACGTCAAACAGGGCGACGTCCTCCATCAGCGCGCCGCCTGCGCGGCGGATGGCGTTCATCACCGGCAGCAGCTCCTGCCCCTTGTCCAGCACCAGCGCGATATCGCGACTGACGGCGGGCATGCGCGGCAGGTCGCGCACCTGGTCCATAGGCCGGGCATGGCGATACAGCTGCTCCAGGTCAATCTCGGCCAGGTAGGCCTTGCCGTCCATGTCGTAGGCGTCCAAGGTATCCGGGTGCACCTCGCCAACGCGGGCGATGATGCCCTCCTTGCCGGTGATGACGGCGCTGCGCCCGGGGTGCAGGTAGGGCTCCGCCCGGGCCGTGATGTCCCAGGCCACGCCTTCCCGCTGCAGCAGGGCGAGCACGGTGTCGCGCAGGGTATAAAAGCTCTCCTTATCCCCGTAGCTGCCCAGGCACAGGCAGGGCCGCTCGGCGATCAGACCTTCCTGGGTGGGGCTGGCCGCGTCAAACACCGTGCCAAACTCATACAGCATGGCCTGTTGGGTGCCGCGGCTCATGTTGAGGGCCAGCACGCGCAGCATGTCGGGGGCCAGCGTGGTGCGCATCAGGGCGGTATCCTCGCCCAGGGGGTTGCGGATGCGCAGCGCGTTTAGGCGCGGGTCGTCCTGGGGCAGGCTCAGGCTGTCCAGCTGCTTTTGCCCGAAGAAGCTATAGTTGATGATCTCGTCATAGCCAAGGCCGCCCAGCAGCCGGGCCAGTTTCTTCTGGCGCAGGCGGTTTTCGCTGTCGCCGCCGGGCGTGGCTTCGCCCCGCATCAGCGTGGAGGGGATGCGGTCGTAGCCCGCCAGGCGCAGCACCTCCTCGCACAGGTCGGCCTCCCCCTCAATGTCCTGGCGGAAGATGGGGGCGGTGGCGGTGAGTTCATCGCCCTTCACCTCGGCCGTGAAGTGCAGCCGCCGCAGCAGGGCCAGCATCTCCTCGCCCGGGATGTCCACGCCGCTGCGCTGCGCGATGCGCTGCACCGAGGCGGTGACGGTGGCGGGCTGGGCCGGGTTGGGGTACAGGTCGAGCATGCCGGTGGCCGGCTGCCCGGCGCCCAGCTGCTCCACTAAGTGGCAGGCGCGGTCCAGCGCCTGGGGCACGGTGAGGGGGTTGACGCCGCGCTCAAACCGGCCGCTGGCCTCCGTGCGGATGCCCAGGGCGCGCGCGGTCATGCGCGTGTTGGTGCGGTCAAAGGCCGCGCACTCAAACAGAATGCTGTGCGTGTTGTCGGTGATTTCGCTGTCCAGGCCGCCCATGATGCCGGCCAGGCCGGTGGGGCCCTGGGCGTCGCAGATCATCAGCTCGCTGCCGGTGAGGGTGTGCTGCTTTTCATCCAGCGTGGTCAGCGTTTCGCCCGGCTTGGCCCGGCGCACGATGATCTGCCGCCCGCGCACCTGATCCAGGTCGAAGGCGTGCATGGGGTGGCCGGTCTCCAGCATGACGAAGTTGGTGATATCTACGATGTTGTTGATGGAGCGCATGCCTGCCGCGTGCAGGTAGGCGCGCAGCCACAGGGGGGAGGGGCCGATGCGCACATCGGTGACCACGCGCCCGGCATAGCGGGGGCACAGGTCGGGGTCGTCCACGCGGATGCTGACCATGTCTTCGATGCGCTGGCTGCTCTGGGTGTAATCCAGCGCCGGCAGGCGGAAGGGGGCGTCAAACACGGCCGCGGCTTCCCGCGCCAGGCCCCATACGCTCAGGCAATCCGGGCGGTTGGCCAGCACCTCCACATCCACAATGTGGTCGTCAATGCCCAGTATCGGCCGCACATCGCTGCCCGGGGCATATTCCTCCTGGAAAATCAGCAGGCCCTCCGCACCCACGGACGGATACAGCTCCTGGGGCACATTCAGCTCGGTGGCCGAGCACAGCATGCCGTGTGAATCCACGCCGCGCAGCTTGCCCTGCTTGATTTCGTGGCCGCCGGGCAGCCTGGCCCCCACCAGCGCCACCGGCGCCAGAATGCCCTCGCGCACGTTGGGCGCGCCGCAGACAATCTGCAGGGGCTCGCCCTGCCCCGCATCCACCATGCACACATGCAGGTGGTCGCTGTTTTCATGGGGCACGCAGCGGACCACCCGGCCCACCACCACCCCCGACATGCCGCCGTCCAGGGCCTCAACACCCTCCACGGCGGTGCCGGTCATGATCATATCGCGCTGAAACTGCTGGGCATCCGCCGGGATGTCCGTATACTGGCGCAGCCAATTCAAGGATGTCTTCATTCTCTCTCCCTCCCTCAGCGGAACTGGCGCAGGAAGCGCTCGTCGCCCTCAAACAGCAGGCGCATATCCGGGATGCCGTAGCGCAGCATGGTGATGCGCTCCAGGCCAATGCCAAAGGCAAAGCCCGAGTACACCGTGGGGTCGATGCCGCACATCTCCAGCACCTTGGGGTTGACCATGCCGCTGCCCAGCACCTCGATCCAGCCGGTGCCCTTGCACACGCGGCAGCCCGTGCCCCGGCAGTTAAAGCAGGTGAGGTCCACCTCGGCCGACGGCTCGGTGAAGGGGAAGAAGCTGGGGCGGAACCGCGTCTGGATATCGGCCCCGTACAGGCGGTGGGCAAAGGCATCCAGCGTGCCCTTCAGGTCGCCCATGGTGATGTCGCGGTCGATCACCAGCCCCTCTATCTGATGGAACACCGGGCTGTGGGTGGCATCCACCTCATCGGCGCGGAACACACGCCCCGGGCACACGATGCGGATGGGCGGCTTGCGCGACAGCATCACCCGCGCCTGCACCGGCGAGGTGTGCGTGCGCAGCACCACGTTGTCATCCACATAGAAGGTATCCTGCGCGTCGCGCGCGGGGTGATTCTTGGGGATGTTCAGCAGCTCGAAGTTGTAGTGATCCAGCTCCACCTGCGGGCCCTCCACCACCTCAAACCCAAGGCCGATGAAGCAATCCAGCACCTGATCCAGCACCATCGTATTGGGGTGCTGCGTGCCCACGCGGGGCAGGGGGCGGGGCTCGGTGACGTCGATGGTCTCCTCCATCAATTGATGGGCCCGGGCCTCGCGCTTGAGGGCATCCTCCCGCCGGGCCAACTGCCCCTCCAGCTCCTCCCGCGCGGCGTTGATCCACTGGCCCACCTGCGGGCGCAACGCCGGGTCAACCTGGCCCATGCCGCGCAGCAGCCCGGTGAGGCTGCCCTTCTTGCCCAGCACCGCCACGCGCCACTGGGCCAGGTCATTTAGGCTGCCGGCATCGGCCAGGGCCTGCGCTGCCTCCTCGCGGATGCGCCGGATATCTTCCTGCATGCTCATGTTTTCCTCCAAATCAAAAGCGCCCGTTGCGCTGCAAGGGACGCTGTGATGCGTGGTACCACCCAAGTTCCGAAGAGATGCTCTTCGCTTGAACGCCTTAACGCGGCGCACGGCCCGGCCTACTGCGGTTCAGCCCGGCGGCTCGGGAGGGAATGCTCCGCAGCGCCACGGGCTGCTTGCACCAACTGCCGCCCTCTCTGCCTGGCGCCCTGACCGGAGGTTGTCATCCGTCAAAGCCGATGCCGCATCTTATCACAGCCCTTTCATGGGTGTCAATCAACAGCATTCAACATGTGCATAAAACTCTTGTCAGGAGGTTGTCAATCTGTGAAAAGTGGGCTATAATGTGCCAAGCGAAAACATAAAAGGGGGACTGTTTCCAATGATCATCGGGATTCCTAAGGAGATCATGCACAGTGAGAACCGCGTTTCTGCCACGCCTGATACCTGTGCCAAGTTGATCGCGGATGGGCACCGCGTGCTGGTGGAAAAGGATGCCGGCCTGGGGGCCTATTTTCATGATGACGCCTACGAGGCTGCCGGCGCCGTGCTGGTGGACGACGTGCGCGAGCTGTACCGTGAGGCCGAGCTGGTGCTCAAGGTCAAAGAGCCGCTGTTCAATGAGAAGCTGGGCGTGCACGAGGTCGACCTCATGCATGCGGGCCAGTACCTGATCACCTTTATCCATCCCGCTTCGCCCGTCAACCACGAGATGGTGAAGAACATGGCCAAGAAGGGCGTCATCGCCCTCACGCTGGACGGCGTGCCGCGCATTTCCCGCGCGCAGAACATGGACGCCCTCACCTCCATGAGCACCTGCGCGGGCTACAAGGGCATCCTGATCGCGGCCAACCTGCTGCCCTCCTTCATCCCGCAGATTTTCAGCGCCGTGGGCATGATCAAGCCCCTCAACGCCCTGATCGTGGGCGTGGGCGTGGGCGGCCTGCAGGCCCTGGCTACTGCCAAGCGCCTGGGCGCGGTGACCCATGCCGTGGATATCCGCGCCACCGCGCGCGAGCAGGCGGCCTCTTTGGGCGCCAAGGTGATTGACATCGACATCCCCGATGAGAAGGCTGTGGGCCAAGGCGGCTACGCGCTGGCCCTCAGCCCCGAGCTGCTGGCGCACGAGCGCAGCCTGCTTGCGCCCCACCTGCCCAAGATGGACATCGTGTTCCTCAGCGCGCTGGTGCCCGGCAAGCTGGCCCCCACCCTCATCACCAAGGAAATGGTGCAGACCATGAAGCCCGGCGCGGTCATCGTGGACATCTCCATCGACCAGGGCGGCAACTGCGAGTGCACCGTGCCCGGCGAGGTGGCCGATGAAGGATTGGTGCACATTGTGGGCATCAAGAACATCCCCGGCCTGCTGCCCAACTCCTCCACCTGGATGTTTGCGCAAAACGTATACAACCTGGTCAAGTATCTGGTGCAGGACGGACAGATCAAGCTGGATCCCAGCGATGAAATCGTCCAGGGCATCCTGACCACCAAGGACGGTGAAGTCGTCCATCAGGGGGCGAAGGAGGCAATGGGGCTGTGAGCAGAGAACTGATATTGGTCCTTGTGTTTGTGGCGGCGACGCTGCTGGGCTACAAGCTGATCAGCGCAGTGCCCAGCCTGCTGCACACCCCTCTGATGAGCGGCATGAACGCCCTCAGCGGCGTGACCATTTTGGGCATGATGACGGCAACGGCCCTGGCCGTTGGCTTTGGCAGCAAGGTGCTGGGCATCATCGGCATCGTGTGTGCCATGATCAACGTGGTTTCCGGCTTCCTGGTGACCGACCGCATGCTGCTGATGTTCAAGGGCAGCAAGCATGACGAGGAGGGCCAGGGATGAGCAATACCGTATACTACATCATCAGCGCTGTGCTGAGCCTGCTGGTGTTGCTGGGCATCCGCTGGATGAGCAAGGTGCCCACCGCCGTGCGCGGCAACCGCCTCAGCGCCCTGGCCATGCTGGTGGCCATCATCATTGTGCTGCTCAAAGAGAACATCCTGACCGACGTATACGTCCTCATCGGCCTGGCCATCGGCTTGGTGGTGGGCATTGTGATGGCGCAGCGCGTCAAGATGATCACCATGCCCCAGATGGTGGGCCTGCTCAACGGCCTGGGCGGCCTGGCCTCGGCCATTGCCGCCATCCTCACCGTGCAGAAGAGCGCGGCGACGCTGCCCGCCTTTGAGCGGTTGACCGCCCTGCTGGCCCTGTGCGTGGGTGCCCTCACCTTTACGGGCAGCATGGTGGCAGCGGGCAAGCTGCACCGTGTGCTGCCGCAAAAGCCGGTTGTGCTGCCCAGCCACCGCGCGCTGACGGCCGTCTTTGCCCTGGGCATGGCGGCGCTGACCATCCTGGCGCTGGTGGATACCGCCAATGTGATGACCTATACCTGGCTTGCGCTGGCTGTCAGCCTGATCTTCGGCCTGCTGTTCGCCCTGCCTGTCGGCGGCGCGGACATGCCCATCACCATCTCTCTGCTCAACTCCACCTCGGGTGTGGCGGCGGCCATCGCCGGTATGGCCATTGGCGATGTGCTGCTGGTGTCGGTGGGCGGCATTGTGGGTGCGTCGGGCCTGCTGCTTACGCAGATCATGTGCCGGTCCATGAACCGTCACCTGTCGTCCATCATCTTCGCCCGCTCGGCAGCGGATTCCCACCATAAGGTGGAAGCCCCCGCGCCTGCCGCGCCCGCTGCGGATGCTGCCCCCGTTGGGGAGGAAGCCCCGGCGGAGGAAGCCCCCGCCGCGGCCGATGAAAATGTGCTGCCCCAGTGGCTGGGCGACGCCAAGGAAGTCATCATCATCCCCGGCTACGGCATGGCCGTGTCCCAGGCGCAGGAGCTGGTCAAGGCCCTGCACGACAAGCTGGAAAACGGCGGGCGCAACGTGCGCTTTGCCATCCACCCGGTGGCGGGCCGCATGCCCGGCCACATGAACGTGCTGCTGGCCGAGGTGGACATCCCCTACGACAAGCTGTACGAGATGGATGACATCAACCCCGACATGGAAAAGTGCGACCTGGCCATCGTCATCGGCGCCAACGACGTGGTGAACCCCGCGGCCAACACCGCCGAGGGCACGCCCATCTACGGCATGCCTGTGCTCAATGCTGAGGCCGCCGGCCGCCTGGTCATCTGCAACTTTGACCTCAAGCCCGGCTATGCCGGTGTACCCAACCCGCTGTACGATCCCCACCCGGACGTCCTGCTGCTGCTGGGCGACGCCAAGGACAGCCTGCAGAAGATGCTGGATGCCTTAGCCTGACACAGAGTGACATAACAAAGGGGAGGCCGTGCGCCTCCCCTTTGTGTTATGCAGCGATTGTTTGCTGATTCAGGCGTTCAGCTTCATATCCCCGGGCTGAATCCACCCCGCCCGCCGGAACAGCAGCGCGATCAGCCAAGTGAGCAGCGCGGGCAGCAGGAAGTGCATCAGCGCGATCAGCCCCAGCGCCTGCATGGGGGAAAAGGCGCCCTGCATGCTCTGCCACGCACCGAACTGGCCCACCAGGCCGCTGGTGCCCATCCCGGCGCCAATGGGGTTGTTGGGCATCTGAAACACCAAGGTGGACAAGGGGCCCAGCAGTGCCGAGGCGATGGTGGGCGGCAGCCAGATGACCGGCTTGCGCATGATGTTGCCAAACTGCAGCATGGAGGTGCCCAGCCCCTGGCTGAGCAGGCCGCCCACGCCGTTGTCGGGGTAGGATTGCACGGCAAAGCCGATCATCTGCGCGCAGCA
>JAAZBU010000170.1 GCA_012513645.1 Clostridiales bacterium
CATCCCCCTGCACGATGCCCTCGGTGAGGATGCCGCACACCTTGCGCCCGTCCAGCAGCAGATCGTTGACCCACTTGATGTGCAGCTGCCGGCCCGTCACCTGCTCGGCCGCCCGCAGCACCGCCACTGCGGCCAGCGTGGTCAGCTGCCCGGGCGGGATGCCCACGCTGTCCACAATGAGGCTCATGTACAGGCCGCCCTCGGGCGAAAAAAAGCTGCGCCCCAGGCGCCCGCGCCCGGCGGTCTGCCGGTCTGCCAGCACCGCCGCGCCGTGGGGCACACCCTGGCGCGCCCACTGCTTGGCCATGGTGTTGGTGCTGTCGATGCTGCCCAGGCAGCGAAGCGGCAGCCCCCGGCCCAGCAGGGCACGGATCCGGTCGACGTCCATGGGGCCTCCTTTCTTGACGAAGCACCGTGCTCCCTCTACAATATTCGCACAGGTATTTGGAGGAACATTGGCGTGAAAACAGTATTGATTACCGGCGGCACAGGCGGCATCGGCCGGGGGCTGGTGCGCGCCTTTTGCGCTGCCGGCTGGCGCGTGGCCTTCGGCTGGCATCAGCAGGCCGAGGCGGCCCGCACCCTGGCGGAGGAGACCGGCGCCATCCCCCTGCGGGCCGACCTGCGCGATGAGGGACAGATGCTGGCCCTGTTTTCCGATGCCGTGCGGCAATTATCCCATCTGGACGCGCTGATTGTCAACGCGGGGATCACCTGGCAGGGCCTGCTGACCGACATGCCCACCCAGGATTGGGACGACCTGATGGCCGTCAACCTCAAGAGCTCCTTTGTGCTCAGCCGCGAGGCGCTAAAGGTGATGCGCCCCCGCGAGCGCGGCAGCCTGCTCTACATCGCCTCCGGCCAGGGGCAAAGCGGCGCCAGCTGCGAGGCAGCCTACGCCGCCAGCAAAGCCGGGCTGATGGGCCTGTGCCGCTCACTGGCAAGGGAGTATGGGCCCTGCGGCATCCGTGTCAACTGCCTGGCCCCCGGCGTGATCGACTGCGGCATGATGGACGGCTATGCCCAGGATGACAAGGAGGCCCTGCGCCAGCGCACGCCCCTGCAATGCCTGGGCACGGCGCAGGATGTGGCCAACGCAGCGCTGTTCCTGTGCTCAGACGACGCACGCTTTATCACCGGCCAGGTGCTGGGGGTGGATGGCGGGCTGGTGCTGTAAAGTTTTGTGAAGAAAGACCGGGCGGAAAGCCTCTGCTTCCTGCCCGGTCTTTTCAATGCAAGCTATTACTTCGCTATGTAGTAGAAATCCGCATCCGGCAGCTTGCCGCCCACCGAGGCCGGGTTGGCCGCCAGCAAAATTTCAAACAGCGGGGCCAGCTGGGCCTTCATCTCTTCCCCCGTGACATCCACGATGTGGCTCAGCGGGATGGCCTTTTCGGCCAGGGCTTCGCTTGGCAAAATGCCGGCGGCCACGATATCCTTGGCGGCCTCCTGCGGCTTATCGTTGACAAAGCTGACGGACTCGCGATACAGCGCCAGGAACCGGCTCAGCACATCCGGGTGCTGCCGGGCGAACTCCTTGCGCACCACCAGGCAGCCCATGGACAGCACGGCGTCGGGCTTGCCATCCAGCTGCGCCGCCTGCTGAAAGGCCTGGGTCACGTCGATGGCGGTGCGGAAGGCCGGGTCCTTCATCTGCAGGGCCAGGGCCATGGGCTGGGGCAGCATCACCAGGTCGGCCTTGCCGGCCGCGGCCAGCGCCGATACCTCGTTGTGCTCGGAGCGGTAGTCCAGCACCGCGTCCGTGATGCCATTGGCGCTTAATATATAGCTGAGGGCATACTCGGGCACGGCCGCCTGCCCCGACAGGGTGATGGTCTTGCCCGCCAGGTCGGCGGCGCTGTGCACGGTGTCACCCTTCTCCAGCACGTAGAGCACGCCCAGGGTGTTGATGGCCAGCATCTGCACCTGGCCCTCGGTCTTCTGGTACAGCACGGCGGCCAGGTTGGTGGGCAGGGCTGCGATATCGTAGTTGCCGCTGACCACGGTGCCCACTAACTCCTCGGGGGCGGCGGCCAGCTGAATGTCATAGGCGGCATCCTTGGCCGCCATGATGGGCGCCAGGCTCATGCCGGTGGGGCCGATCAGCCCCCAGATGCGCACAGGCGCCTGCTGCTGGGCCATGGCGCCCAGGGGAAGCAGCATGATGCACAGCAGCAGCGCTGTCAACAAGACAATCCATTTTTTCATGCAGGGAATCCTTCCTTTCAAAGGCAAAAGCCTTCCCGCACAGTATAGCACAGGGAGGCTGTTTTTGTTATTTAATGGACGAAATTTCTATCAATCCTGATCCGCGTAGGCCTTGATAGCGGCGCTTGCGCCGATGCGATCCACGCCCTCGGCCAGGTATGCCTCCATGTCCTCCGCCGTGCGGATGCCGCCCGAAGCCTTGATCTTCACCCCGGGGCCGATGTGCCGCTGAAACAGGCGGATATCGGCCAGCGTGGCGCCGCCGGTGCCAAAGCCGGTGGACGTCTTGATGTAGTCGGCCCCGCCGTCCGTCACGCAGCCGCACAGGGCGATCTTTTCTTCCTCCGTCAGGTAGCAGGTTTCCACAATTACCTTGAGCACCTTGTCCCCCGCGATGTCCTTGAGCTTTTTGATCTCCTCGGTCACCTGGTCGAAGCGCCCGGCCTTTACATTGCCCAGGTTGACCACCATGTCAATCTCGTCCGCGCCCTCGCGCAGCGCCTGCTCGGCCTCTGCGGCCTTGACGGCGGTGGTGTTGTACCCCAAAGGGAAGCCAATCACCGTGCACACCGGCAGGCTGGGGTATTCCGCCTTGGCCATGCGCACAAAATAGGGCGGTATGCACACCGTGGCCATGCCATTTTCCAGCGCCTCCCGGCACAGCGCGCTGACCTCCTCCCAGGTGGCGGTCGCCTTGAGCAGCGTGTGATCGACATGCGAAAATACGGTCTTCTTATCCATGCTAACCTCCTGAGGGCCTCGCGGCATTGTGTTCACCAAGGCATGGTAGCACAGCCATTCCCCATTGACAAGAACTTGCCAGCCTTCGGGCCCTTATGCTATGATGGCGCCAGAGAATGACGAAACGGAAGGATGGTAGCGCGTCCGATGCCCTTCTTTTTGAGCAGCATGGCCGCAGGCGTCAGCATCGCGCTGGGCGGCTATGCCTACCTGTCGGTGGAGAGCCGGTACCTGGGGGCCTTCCTGTTCAGTTTTGGCCTGTACGCCGTGTGCCAGTACGGCCTGCCGCTGTTTACCGGCCGCATCGCCTACCTGGGCCGGCCCGGCGGCTATGGCCCGGGCAAGCTGCTAATGATGCTGGCGGCCAACTTCATCGGCGCCGCCATCGTGGGGTTGCTGTATCAGCCGGTGGCCGGCGGCGGCGATGTGCTGAGCGTCGCCCAGGAAAAGATGGCCCAGCTGCCCTGGCAGAGCTTCCTTCGCGGCCTGTTCTGCGGGGCCATTGTGTTTATCGGGGTGGATATCTTCCGCCGCTACCCGGACCCCATGGGCCGCTACCTGGGCGTGCTGCTGGGTGTGCCCGCCTTTGTGCTGGCGCGGTTTGAGCACTGCGTGGCCGATGCCTTCTACTTCGCCGCCGCCTGGCAGCAGGGCCTGCCCTTTGACATCCGCGCGCTGCTGATGCTGCTGATGGTCATTGTGGGCAACACCGTGGGCGCGCTGGCGATGAACACCATCGTGCCCCAGCCTGCCCCCGCCAAGCAGTGAAGCGCTTTGTGCCCAAGGGCAAGCTGTCCAAGAAGAAGCGCGGCGAGGCCGACCGCCAGGGCCGCCGGGTGTGGACGGTACAGCCCGTCACCCGCCTGAAGGAGAGCGGAAAGCGCTACACGCGCCGCCGCAAGCACGCGCGCGATGACAGCACCGACCAGCAATAACACACACCAAGGAGGGGCTATGCTGTACTGTGAGAAGTGCCGGATGATGGCCGAAAACGGCCGCTGCGACAGCTGCAAGGGCAAGGGGCCCCTGCGCCAGCCGCTGGACAACGACCCCGTGCTGCTGGCCAAGACCGACCAGGTGTCCGCCGCCATGCTGGAGGGCATTTTGCAAGACGAGGGCGTCCCCTTCCTCAAGGAAGGGCGCATGGGCGCCGGCATGACCACCTGGGCGGGCGGCATGCTGGAGGAATACAGCTTCTACGTGCCCTACGGCGTGTTGAACCAGGCCGCCGAGCTGGCCAAGGTGGTGTTTGACGGCGCGCCCGATCCCCTGGCAGAGGATGCCCTGGAGGATGAAGACATGGAGGAGCTGGAGGAGCTGACCGAGCAGGAGGAAGAGGATATGCCCTTCTGATATCTTATGTGTTAAATACGCACGCCGCCCCGGCTTCGGGGCGGCGTGCGTTATTTGTGTTCCCTCTATATTTATCGGACCGGCGGCTCCCACAGCACCACGCTGCCTGCCGCCAGGCTGCGCGGCACGTCGATCAGCCGCTGGTTGCGGCTGCCCCGCCAGCTGAGCTCCAGCGATTTTTCCGCCTGCACAAAGGGGCCATCCACCAGCACATCCACCAGCGCCAGCAATGTTTGCTTGGCCGGGTCATTCTCCCTGATGAGGGCCTCCCATGTGCTGCCGGTGTAGCACCACACGTTCAGCCCCTTCTCCCGGGCGTACCCGGCCATCCGGGCCGCCGCCTCGGGCTGCGCCAGCGGTTCGCCGCCCGACAGCGTCAGCCCGTCCAGCAGCGGGTTTTTATCCAGCAGCGCAAACACCTCGGCAGTATCCGCCTCCCGCCCGCCCTGCGGGTCGTGCGTCTGCGGGTTGTGGCAGCCCGGGCAGCCATGGGGGCACCCCTGCATGAACACCGCCAGCCGCAGGCCGGGGCCGTCCACAATGCTGTCATTGGCCAGCCCGGAGAGACGAAATCGCATTGGGGCTCCTTTCTTGGGGGTGGGAAGGGGACGGGGGGCGAAGGACGGGGGATTGTGGGAACCTTTTCTGAAGAAAAGGTTCCCACACCCTCCAAAAGACTTTATTTCAGAACAAACATTGTAAAAAAGTTGAGGATATCCTTGGAGGCTGACCAAAAAAGGCAATGCACTGACAGAAAAAAAACAAGTCC
>JAAZBU010000171.1 GCA_012513645.1 Clostridiales bacterium
ATTCCGCCGTGGTAAGGCGGGAGGCACTGCGGCTGGTGCGATAGCCATACTCCACATCGTGGATGGTGGTCACGCTCTTGGAAATGATGCGCTGCACGCCCGGCATGTGCCAGTACAGGCCGGGGCCGTGGGTGGCCGTTACCTTGCCAAAGGTAATCACCAGCGCCTCCTCGCCCTGCCCCACACGGTACAGGCCGGCCGCAATCAGCATGGCAGCAATGGCGAGCAGCGCCACCACCAGCAGCCAGCGGCTTTTTTTCTTGGTTGTTGTCGTCATGTGTACCTCCTTGTGTTTCGGGCATATCATACCACAGCATATCCGGGAATAACCATATGCCTATTCATCAATTCTGCGCAGGTTGATCTGTGACTGTTCAGGGAAGCCCCACATGGCGGTATTGCCGTCGCTGGTCACCAGGTAGACGGCCTCCTCCTCAAACAGCAGCCTGTGCATGGCGCCGCCCGTTCCCTTGCAGGGGAAGCGGTACAGCGGGTCTAAGTCGTGCGAAAAAACCAGCATGTGCCGGCTATTCCACACATACAGGCGCTCCCGGCTGTCAAGGCTGCTTACTGCGGCGAATGAGCCTGACAGCGGCGCGGAAGCGAGCACTGCGGCATTTTCAAGGGCGATGCGGATGACCCGATTGTCCGCTGTTGTGGCGAAGATGTGCTGCTCGGCAGCATCAAGCACCATGCCGCCGAACGGTTTGTGGCCTGCGGGAATTGCGCGTGTAGTTTCCAGCTTGAAGCCATCCAGCGAAAAGACGTGCAGGGCAGGCTTTTGCCTGCCGGCTACCAGCACAACGCGCCGTTTGCCGGCGGCCATCCCGCGGATTTCGTGGGGCTTAAAGGCCAAGGCTTCGCGGTGCACTACCTGCCACATCGCATTCAGGTGCAGCAGGGTTAGGGGCTCATCCCAGCCGGAGGCGAAAAGCACGGCGTTGCCTGTCTGGCCAATACAAATCAGGCTGACATGTCCCACATCGGGCGGCTGAAAACGGCCAGCTTCCGCATCAGCACCTGTGTACAGCAAGACGGCTGCGCCCTTAGGCTCGCGGATGAACGCCGCTCGGGCAATGGCGGCATGCGCCGTATGATCAATCAACCACACGGGGATGCCGTCGGGATGGCCTTTGACGGCTCCTAAAGGCGGGTAGACATACCCATGCGGCTCGGCATGGGGCACAAGCTGCCCCTGCGACAGGCGATAGGGTCGCAGGAAGTTGTGGTCAAAGGATTGATGCGCCATGACTGTGGTAATCCACAGGGGCTCTTTGTCTTTGTCGAGATAGGCCATTTTGCCGGGGAAGGATTGCACCAGCGTTTCCCGGGCCCGGCGGAACTTGGGTTGTGCTTTCTTCTGTGCCAAATAGGCCCGGAAAGCGGCATCACCTTCAACGCATTGCAGGGATGCGGGTTCACCCCACATTGCCCACAGCGCAAGGCCCAGCAGTTCGGCCAGCATATTCACCAACAGATTGGTGTTCGCGCATTGCAAAATTTGGCGCAGGCGCTTGGCCTGGGCGCCATCAAGCGACATTGCTTCAATAATCTTTTTCAGGCCGCTGCCGGCTGCCCGCCCGCCGCCCTCCTGGCTGATCTGGCCCATGCGTTTTCCCGACTGAAATACAGCCAGGCACATGGCATCCTCGTCAAAGTAGAAGAAAGCAACGACAGGGCCTTCATGCGCCTTGTATAATCGCCGCGCCGTGGAGGTCAGCGATTCGGGCAGCTTTTCGCCGGTGAGGCACAGCCATCCGTTGGCTGTTGGTGCTCCCTGAAGGCCTTGCACGGCCTCCGCCGGCAGGTGTTCCATATCAGCCTTGAGGTGGATGCTGGCCGTTGTCTGCGCCATATGCCCTCCTTCACCGTCTTAACCGATCAAAGGCTTGCGACAGCTGATCACAAACCGGTGTTCCTTTGTTTCAACCCAGCAATCCCGCTGTATATCCGCCTGCAATGCCAGCAGCCGGTCAAAACAGACATCCACGGAGAAGCCTGGGAACTCCCATTCAATGATCTTGGCGTAGTACACGATGGCGCCCACGTCAAAGAAGCGAAGCGGAGGATACTCCTCCTGTGCCTGAAATATTTCAAAGCCCGCTTGGCGCAGCAATCGGGCGTTTTCTGTCAGCGTATGGTGCGGATAGGGGGATGTGTAGCCCTCGATCAGCCGCATGGACAGGCTGCGGTTGTTGCAGGCGCCCACCTGCTGGGTGATGAACTGCCCGCTCGGCCGCAGGCAGCGGTACACTTCCGCCGGGTCAAAGCTTTCGTGGCGGTTGATGATCAGGTCAAAGGCGCTATCGCCAAAGGGGAGAGCATCATCCTCGCCCGCCGGGCATACCGTGATGCCAAGCGGCGCCAGCCTGCGCCGGCACAGGGCCAGGTTTGGCGGGTATCCTTCCGTGACGCTGGTCAGCCGGGGCGGGTGCCCGAGTGTCAGCAGGAACTCTCCGCCCCCCGTGCCCATGTCCAGCAGGCGGGCCTGCGGCGACAGCGCCTCAAGCACCAGGCTGCGGTAATCCCAGGGGAGGGCACTTTCCTGCCAGCGGCCGATGAGGCGCGAAAAGTCCCACCCTTCAAAGGCGGCGGCCTCCTCCTGCTGCCACAGTTGGCGCAGGGCTTTTGTGTTCATCTCCATGCGATTCAATGCTCCTGAGTGTGGGATAAGTGCATGCGCGGGGGCTTGCGCAGCTTGCACAGCCATGGTATAATTTGACGGATAACGCACGCGGGCGGACCGGCTGCTTGTGCCGAAAGGCGGCCAGCCAGGGAGGATGCCTGCGGAGGAAAAAACAAGGAGGAATTAATCGTGGCTGTTATCTCCATGAAACATCTCTTGGAAGCGGGCGTGCACTTTGGCCATCAGACGCGCCGCTGGAACCCCAAAATGGCCCCCTACATCTTCACCGAACGCAACGGCATCTACATCATAGACCTGCAGAAGACCGTGCGCAAGATGGACGAAGCATACATGTTCGTCCGCAACCTGGCGATGGAGGGCAAATCACTGCTGTTCGTGGGCACCAAAAAGCAGGCCCAGGAATCCATCGAGCAGGAAGCCAAGCGCTGCAACATGTTCTATGTCAACCAGCGTTGGCTGGGCGGCATGCTGACCAACTTCCGCACCATCCGCACCCGTGTCGACCGCCTCAACGAGATCGACAAGATGGAGGAGATCGGCCAGTTTGACCTGCTGCCCAAGAAGGAAGTCATCAAGCTGGAGCACGAGCGCGCAAAGCTGCAGGCCAACCTGGGCGGCATCCGCACCATGAAAAACCTGCCCGGCGCCGTCTTCATCGTGGACCCCAAGAAGGAGTACATCGCCGTGGCCGAGGCCCGCGCGCTGGGCATCCCGATTGTGGCCATTGTGGATACGAACTGCGACCCCGATGAGGTGGACTATGTCATCCCCGGCAACGACGATGCCATCCGCGCGGTCAAACTGATCGCCGGCAAGCTGGCCGACGCTGTGCTGGAAGGCAGGCAGGGCGAGCAGGGCGACGCGGAGCAGGATGAGGAAGCGGCCGACGAGGTCGTCCAGCAGTAAGTATAACGCACGACAAGCAGGAGGAAAAAATGGAAATTACTACCGCAATGGTCAAGGAGCTGCGTGATCGCACCCAGGCCGGTATGATGGATTGCAAGAAGGCCCTGATCGCCGTG
>JAAZBU010000172.1 GCA_012513645.1 Clostridiales bacterium
AACACCGTCCAGCCGGACGCGTTCAGGGTGCCGGACGGCTACACCCTGCAGGCGCCCTATGACTATCAGGTCAATGTGGGCGAATACGGCGCGGACCGGCCCGTGGTGACCTTCACCTATGAAGCGCCGCCCGTGGCGACCGCGCCGCCTGTCCAGCCCGTGGACATCACCATCCTGTACGTGGATACCGATAACAACCAGCTGGCCGTGGAAACGCGCACCCTGCAGCCCGGCGGCAACACCGTCCAGCCGGACGCGTCCAGGGTGGCTGCCGGCTACACCCTGCAGCCGCCCTATGACTATCAGGTCAATGTAGGCGAGCTGGGCGCGGACCGGCCCGTGGTGACCTTCACCTATGAAGCGCCGCCAGTAGCAACCGCGCCGCCTGTCCAGCCCGTGGACATCACCATCCTGTACGTGAATACCGATAACAACCAGCTGGCCGTGGAGACGCGCACCCTGCAGCCCGGCGGCAACAACGTCCAGCCGGACGCGTCCAGGGTGGCTGCCGGCTATACCCTGCTACCGCCCTATGATTATCAGGTCAATGTGGGCGAATACGGCGCGGACCGGCCCGTGGTGACCTTCACCTATGAAGCGCCGCCCGTCCAGCCCGCGGACATCACCGTCTATTACCGCGACGAGCAGGGAAACCGGGTGGCGGATACCCAGGTGATCAAGCTGGGCGCGGGCAGCCATTCGCTTGTCCCCTCACCGGTCAACCTGCTGCCCGGGCACGAACTGATCGGCCCGCAAAGCGGGCAGGTTGAGGTTGATCCGGACGGCGCCAGTCCTGAGGAGCTTGTGTTCATCTATCGGCTGATTCCCCCGATCTCCCGGCAAGTGGACGTGGTGATCAGCTATGTGGATGAAGCCGGACAGCGCGTGGCAAGCGACACTGTCTTTACCGCGGGCGAGGGCAAGCACAGCGTGCCTGCGGCGCCAACAAACCTCAAGGAGGGCTATGCCCTGATGCCCGGCGAGGATGCCGCCAAGTATGTGACCATCACCCAGAACACCGCCACGCCCGCAAGCCTGCAATTTGTATACCGCATGGCCGAGTCGGCCACCGCCACGCCGCCGCCCGTGCTCAAGGCGCCCCTGGTGACCATCACCTACAAGACCGAAACAGGCCTTGTCCTGTATACCACCACCGTGCCCTGCAAGCAGGGCGATCAGACACAGATCTCCGTGGAGCTCAACCGTATCGACAGCGCTGTCTACCAACTGGTGAACGAGCCCACGCATATCATCACGGTGGATGCCGCGGGCAACCCGAGCCAGCGCGAGGTGGTGTTTGTGTTTCGGGACATTACCGTAAAGACTGCCAACATCACCATCCACTACCGGGACAACCAGGGCAATACCCTGTCCCCCAGCCAGAAGCAGACGATCCAGGAAGGCACCAACCCCATTACCGCCACCCCGGACAGCTTGCCTGACGGCTACCTGCTCATCGGCAGCAGCACGGTGGAGGTGGTGCTGAGCCCTTCCGGCGTGCCAAGCCAGGACACGGTCATCTTTTTGTATGAAAAGCCAGTCACCCCCAGCCCATCCCCCACCATCACACCGGAGGCCACCTCCATCCCCTTTGATGTCATCCCGATGGACCGCTATGCCGTTTCTACCGGCGACAGCATCAATTACCGCAGCAGCCCGGACACCGCGCAAAAGGACAACATCTTGGGCCAGGTCAGCCGGAAGGATGTCCTCCATGTGCAGGGTATGGTGACCAACCAGAAAAATGAAAAATGGTATCTGATAGAGCTTTCAGGGCAGCAGGCCTTTATCAACGCCAACTTCACCAGGCTTTGGGAGTTCAATGAGGCAGCCGCCTACTTTGGCTGGACGCCGACGCCATCCCCTGAGCCACTGCCCAGCTCCGACCCCTTCAGTGACGGCGAGATCATTGACCGCTGGGCCGAGGTCACGGATTCCAAGGGCGTCAACATGCGTGAGAAGGCCAGCACCTCCTCCAAGAAGCTTGACACCCTGTCCGCGGGCACACGCTTTTGGGTCTATACCCAGCAGACCGTTGGCGAGGACCTGTGGTACAGCGTCATGGCCAACGGCACCAAGGGCTTTTTGATGGCCAAGTACACCCGTTTGTACAGCCAGCAGGAAAGCGCGCAGTATCAGGTCACCCTGGCCAGCCCCATGCCGTACGCCGCCACCGCCACCCCCACGGCGCCCCCCGCCAGCGACGCGCCGCCCACCCAAACTCCCGATCCGACCGAAGCTCCTGACTCTTCCCCCGCACCCGTGGCCTATATCGGCCCGGCGCTGACCATTCGCCAAACCGCGCTGAGAACCGGCGTAAGCGTGCAGGATGAGCAAATCATGGAAATGCTGGAGGTCAACACCCTGGTGCATGTGACCAGCCAAACCTGGGTAGGCCAGGAGGGCTGGAGCCTGGTAACGGTGGTGGCCGACAAGCAGGCAGGCTATGTGCCAAACGCGTCCCTGCGGTATATTGACGAGTCCGAGGCAGCCTATCACCTGGCGAAGCTGCAGCCCCAGAACAGCTCAACCGCCACCCCCACCCGCCAGCCGGACCAGCGCACAGGCTACTCCATCACGCGCGGGGAAAACGTGCCGCTGCGCTCCTTCCCGGATACCAACGCGCAGATCGCGACGCTGTTGCCGGAGGGCGCCGTGGTCAACGTGCGCGGGCAGGAATATACAGCGGGCACCACCTGGGATGTGGTGCAGTACGCGGAATACTTTGGCTATGTGCGCTCTGACCAGCTGCGCATCTTCAACCAGTCCGAGGTGGAGAACTATCTCAATTCCCTGCGCACCCCCACCCCGCTGCCGGTCTATACCCCCGAGCCGGTCACCCTGAACAGCCCCTCCAGCTATGGCTATGTGTCAGGCGACCGCGTCATCCTGCGCAGCGAGCCCTCCATCAAGGCGAAAGAGCTCAAGCTGATGAACAAATATTCCTTCGCGCTGGTGTACGGAAGCACTGTGCAAAGCGACGGCACCTGGTACCGCATCAACCAGGACGGCACAGTGGGCCACGTGCGCGGTGACCTGTTCACCGTGCTGTCCATGGGCGAGTTGTCCAACTTCCTGCAAAGCCCTGAATACCTCAACGCCAACGCCGTCACCATCCCGGCCAGCGGCAACTACCAGCAGCAAAGCCAGATTACTCCCCTGGAGAGTTTCAACACCACGGTATGGCAGAACCCGGCCTTGATCAGCGCATCCTATGAGCCTTTCAATCCCCTGGGCACGCCCACCCCGCCGGTAGAGGCCATTTTGACCCCAAGCCCCAGCCCGTCCCCATCCCCTTCACCCACCCTGATGACCGTGGAGGGCTTTGAGGAGCCGCCGCCCGAAAAGAAGGATTCCGGTTTCCCAACCGGGCTGCTGACAATAGGCCTGATTATGTTGCTGGGTGGCGGCGGCTATTATGCCTACTACCTGTATCATCAAAACCAGAAGCGCGCGGCGGCCCGCGCGGCCCAGCGCAGAGCGCAGGCCGCCCGCCAGGCCGGCCAACCCCAGATGCACCCTGCAGGGCAACAGCCTTCTCCCTATATTCCGCCACGCCCCGGCGCGCAAGGCACGGCGCAATACCGCCCGCAGGGCACCCCGCCGCAAGGCGGTCAGCCCTCTCCCTACGCGCCGCCAGCCCAGGGTACAGCACAATACCGCCCGCAGGACGGACAGCCCGGTATGACCCCGCCCACACAAGGCACGGCGCAATACCGCCCGCAGGGCACACCGCCGCAGGGCGGACAGCCCGGTGCGGTCCCGCCTACCCAGGGCACGGCGCAATACCGCCCGCAGGGCACACCGCCGCAGGGCGGACAGCCCGGCGCGATCCCGCTTACCCAGGGCACGGCGCAATACCGCCCGCAGGGCACACCGCCGCAGGGCGGACAGCCCGGTGCGGTCCCGCCCGGTCACAGAGCCTCAGCCCCCGGCGACAGCCAGCCCCGTACGGAACAAACACGGCGCCGCCGCAGCGACCGCCACAACAACACCTAATACTGATGGAGAGCTTGTTTACATCCAAAGCGGCGAGGGATTTTGTTGGCCTGCAAGGAAGGAAACCGATGGCTTTGCCTGAGCTACGTTGAGGTTGACTGACACAGCAGGGCGACAAAAGACCCGGCGCAACGATGCAATAAAGCTTGGAATCCGTATAAACCCTCCTTTACCATCCTGGCGGCCGGGCTCGCATGCTCCCGGCCGTCTGCGCACGGCGGGAAGCGCTTGCCCCGCGGGCGCCGACAGGCTATAATAAATCCCAGATTATAAATCCTGTACATGATGTGCATGAAAACGCGAAGGACAAACGTTTGATGATTGAGACCACCAACAGCCCCAGCCCGCAGCCGGTGAGCGACGAGGACATTGAACGCCTGTACAGGCAGTACGGCAATGACGTGCTCCGTGTCAGTTATTTTTACCT
>JAAZBU010000173.1 GCA_012513645.1 Clostridiales bacterium
AGGCGGCTGCGGTCGTCCTCCAGCACATAGTCGGCTACCTCGTTGGCGTAGGCATAGCGCACGCTGGCGCTGTCCAGCAGGTTGACGCACAGATAGCAGCGCTTGCCGCGCAGCAGCTCGCGGATGTACAGCAGGCAGGGCAGCAGCTGCGCGTCCATCTCGCGGGGGGCCGGGCCGTCCTCCTCGCCCAGGCAGACCACCAGGTCAAAGGACCGGGCGGCGAGATGCCCTTGGATGGCCGGCATATCATAGCGATCCAGGCAGAGGATATCGGGGGAGGGGGTCAGCCGCTCCACCTGTGCCAGCAGGGCATCGCGGCCGCGAACACCGATCACCAACAGCGCCTGCACCCGCTCGGGTACTGGCAGGGATACATCGGCCAGCGGGGCGGGGGCAGCATGGCCCCCGCGGCGCATCAGGCGCAGGCGGTCGCGGCGGCTTTTGAGGAAGATCGCCGCGTCGCCCTCCAACAGCGGCTAGTCCTTCTGCGGGTGCAGCACCACCTGGCCCGCGCGCAGCAGGCCCAGCACGCTGCTGTAGCGGTAGTCCCCGGCCAGGCTGTACAGGGATGCCGGCGCCGTCAGCCGGGGCTTTTCCGCGGTCAGCTCGTGGCCGCTGCCCGCGGCGGTCAGCGCGCTGTACACGGGCAGGAAGTGCTTGTCCTCCAGGGCGCGCAGGATGGGGGCAAAGGACAGGTCGTTGGCGTAGTACACCCGGAAGGGGTCAGGCAGATAATAGGCTGCCCGCAGCCTGTCGCCCGGGCCGCTGAGCAGCAGCGAAACCGACGGCGTGCTGCCCCGGGGGTGGCGCGAAAGCAGGTGCCGCACTGCCATGGCGCTGGACAGGGCGCGCTCGTCGTCGCCCGAGATGACCACGTGCCGGGCGCGCAGCAGGTTGACGCGCGCCAGGTCCTGCGCATCGCGGATATCGCCCCGGCGCAGGATGGCGTGCAGCCCCCGGCGCCCGGGCTGGGCAGGGGGCAGGATGCCCTCCAGCTGCTCGCGGGGCAGGTCGTCCATCAGCACAACGGCCAGCCGCCGCCTGCGCCCGGCGGGTGCCAGGCGGGCCAGCACGGCCCGGGCATCCTCCCCGCAGCCCAGGAACAATATATGGCCCCGCTCCAGGATGCGGGAGCGGCCGCTTTGCATGGCCTCCAGCTTGCGGTCCAGCATGTTGCCGATGATGCCGATAAGGCTGGACAGCCCGATCAGCCCAAACAGCGTGGACAGCACGGTGGCGGCCACAAACACGCCGCTGCCCGTGCCCCAGTCGGGCGCCAGGTTGCCGCCGTCCAGCATGCGCATGCTGATGGTCCATATGGCGGTGGATATTTTGCTGTTGACCGTGCTGGGCGATTTCCAGTAGACCAGCAGGCCCAGCGCGGCCACCACCGCCACGCAGGCGGCCAGCAGCACGCCGATCAGCCCGGCGTTGCCGGCGGCCATCAGGCGGTCAAAGCGGTAGGCCGGCCGCTGGCGAATGGTGGGGCGCTGGCTGTCCCGCTCCAGCACGGCGCGGGCGTCCACGCCGGGCAGGGGTGCGTTGCTCAGCGCCAGGCGGTTGACCGCCCAGCCGGACAGCGCCAGCAGCGCGATTTCAAACAACAACTGAAACTCATTGCCCTGCGGGTTGCGGCCCAGCGCGCCATGCACATACTGCGCCAGCATGGGCATCAAAAAGGCCGCTGCGGCGCCCATATGCCTGCGGGCGGGCGACAGGTCGCGATTAAGCCAGGTCAGCAGGCCGCGGCCCATGAACAGGCCGTAGCTCATCTGCATCAGCACCAGCGTGGCGCTCTGGGCGATGGCCTCTAACAGCCCGCCCTCCACAAACAGCGTCAGCACGCGCATCACGCCCTGGCCCAGCCCCAGCCCCACGGCGTAGATCACCAGGTCGTAACGGTTGATGTAGTGGCGCGGCCGCACCACCAGCGCCCACAGGCACGGCAGCTTGAAGGCATTGTCGGCCAGCACGGCAATGAAGGCAAAAGCTTCCCGCGGTCAGCCGGTCAATTCCGCCGCGTAGCCGCCAAAGAAGGCCATGCGCACCGCCAGCGCCACCAGCGCCGAAGCCAGGCCCGAGGCCGCGCCCCAGAAGCGCAGGCGGCTGTTGATGCCCTCCGCGTAGGCCAGCCGCTGGCGGGCAATCACCCAGCGGTACACCAGCACCGCCGGCACGATGGCCGCCAGCAGCACCCCCAGCAGCTGCAGGCCGATCCATAGCTCCTGTTCCATGGGGCCCTCCCTTATGTGTTGCTTTTTTTCGCTCGCCGGTCAGCCAGCCAGTCGCTCCCGCGGGCTACCGCGCGGCGCATCAGCCACAGCGCCGCGGGCGCCAGCGCCATCAGGCCAATCATCAGCCACAGGCCGGCGCCGGGCAGCGGCGCCAGCAGGAAGAAGCGCCCAAACAGCAGCGCCGCCCCCGCCATGCCCGCCGCCATCACCGCCAGCAGCAGGCCGCGCATCAGGTTGAGCGGCAGGCTGGTGTAGGCCAGCACCATCAGGCCCGTGAAGCCGATGGCCCCCACCGCGATGGTGCTGCGCACATCCTCCGCCAGGCCCAGCGGGCCGGCCAGTGTGAACAGCAGCAATATCAGCAGCAGATTGGTGAGCGCGCCGGGCAGCGCGTTTTTGAGGATGGTGGTCAAAAAGCCCGCCTTCACCCGCTCCCGGTTGGGCGCCAGCGCCAGGAAAAACGAGGGGATGCCCACCGTAAAGGTGCTGACCAGCGTGAGCTGGATGGGGTGGAAGGGATAGGGCAGCGGCAAGATCAGCATCAGCAGCGACAATAGGTAGGAAAAGCAGGTCTTCACCAGAAACAGCGAGGCCGAGCGCGTGATGTTGTTGATCACCCGCCGCCCCTCCAAAATGACCTGAGGCAGGGCGGAGAAGTTCTCATTCAGCAGCGTCAGCTGGGATACCCGCTGCGCCGCATCGCTGCCGCCGGCCATGGCGATGGCGCAGTCGCATACCTTGAGCGCCGGCACGTCGTTGACGCCGTCGCCCATCATGGCCACGGTGCGCCCGGCGGCCTTGAGCGCCAGCACCAGCTGGCGCTTTTGATCGGGCGCCACGCGGCCAAACACGGTGTAGCGCTCCGCGGCCCGGGCCAGGGAGGCCTCATCGGTCAGCTGCGAGGCATCCACCCAGCTTTCCGCCCCGTGCAGTCCGGCGCGGCGGGCCACCTCGGCCACGGTGACCGGGTTGTCGCCCGAAATTACCTTGATGTCCACGCCCTCGCGGCGCAAAAACGCCGCCGTGTCGGCAAAGTCCTCACGGATCTCGTCGTTGAGCAAAATCAGCGCCAGCGGGCACACGCCGCCGGGCAGGCAGTTGTCCTGCGGCAGCAGGGGGGAGTGGGCCAGCAGCAGCACCCGCAGCCCCTGCCGGGCGTGGCCGCGCACCTGTTCATCCAGCGCGGGGGGCACATGGCCGCCCAGCACAAACTCGGGCGCGCCGATGATGGTGCTGCCCGTGGCGGTAAAGCCCACGGCGCTCCACTTGCGCGCCGAGGAAAAGGGCACCCGCACCGCGGGCTCGCCGGGGTGTGGGGCCTCCCCATGCCAGTACTCCCGCAGCGCGCGGAAGGTCAGGTTGTCATCCTGAGAGGTTTGCAGCATGCGCAGCATGCACACGTCGATTTCGCCCTGGGTGGCACCCTCCAGGGGCACCACCTCCTGCACGCGCAGGCAGCCCTTGGTGATGGTGCCCGTCTTGTCCACGCACAGGGTATCCACGCGCGCCAGGTTTTCAATGCCGTACAGCTCCTGCACCAAGGTGTTCTGCTGCCCCAGGCGGATGACACCCACCGCCAGCGCCATGCTGGTCAGCAGCATCAGCCCCTCGGGGATCATGCCGATCATGGCGGCCACCGCAGAGGGGATGGCCTTGTCCAGCGGGTCCTTGAGCCACCAGTACTGCTTGGCGAATAAGATCAGCCCCACCGGCAGCAAAAAGAAACTGATGAAGCGGATGAGCTTTTTGAGGTCCTCCATCAGCTGGCTGCGGGCCACCTTTACCTTGCGCACGCTTTGCACCAGTTGGCCGGCGTAGCTGTTGCCGCCCACCTTGGTCAGCCGCGCGTACAGGCGGCCCTCGCTGATGAAGCTGCCCGAATACAGCTCGTCGCCCTGGGCCTTGGCCACGGCATCGCTTTCACCCGTCAGCAGCGACTCGTTGGCCGCGCCCTGGCCGTCCAGCACCTGGGCATCGGCGCACACCTGATCGCCCGCAGAAAAGCGCACCACGTCGCCCGCCACCAATTGCTCGCTGGGCAGGGCTGTCCACCCGCCGTCGCGCAGCACGGGCACCGGCGCCTGCACCAGCAGGGTCAGGCGGTCCACGGTCTTCTTGGCGCGCAGCTCCTGCACGGTGCTGATCAATGTGTTGAACACCACCACGCCCATGAACAGCATGTTGCGCCAGGATTGCACGCTGGCCAGCGCCAGCGCCAGCAGGAAGTTGAGGATGTTAAACCAGGTGAACAGGTTGTGCAGCACAATCTGCCCCGTGCTGCGCCCGGCAGCTCTGGGCGGTGTGTTGCCCTTGCCCTCCCGGTGCAGCTGCGCCGCCTGCTCGCTGGTCAGCCCGGTCAGCTGTTCTGTGCGCTCGTCCATGCCATCCTCCCCGCGTGTGATAAAGCCATCCTACCATAACAGCGGGTGAAAATTCATGAAGAATGTATCAATTAAGATAAATTAAGGGATCAGGGGGATGGGCGGCGAGGCTGCATCACGGGGTCTGCCCCTCCGGCGGGCGCTCAGGATACAGGGAGATATCAAAGTCGGCCAGCGCGGTTTTGCCCGCCAGGTGGGGCACGGGCTGGGGCGGATATGCTTGGCGCGCGAGGATGTTGTCGTTCCCGTCGGTCAGCAGCACCTCGCCATATTGCATGCCATCGTGCACATACATGGTCCACTCGCTGTTGGCGGCCAAATCAAATACGGTCATGTCCACATCGCCCCAGCGCCCCTGCTCGTCCTTGACGGCGTGGTAGTGGTGGGCGGTGTTGGCCTGCCGGTCGGTGTAGCTGAAAAACAGGCTGTCCCCGCCGGTGTCAATCAGCAGGCTGGGCACCTGCGCCCCCGGCCGCAGGGCACGCTCGTTGCTGACGGTGAAGGCATAGGCGCTGTCGGCATCCGATTTTTCGACGATGCACAGCATGTTGCGCCCGTCCATGGATAGCGCCAGCGCCCACTGGCCCAGGCGCTCATTGCCCCAGCCGTCGTAGGCGGAGATGCGCCAGCCGGGCAGGGCATGATGGCACAGGTCGATCACCGCCTGCGCCAGCGGCGGCTTGGCGGGCATGTACGCATCCAGCCCGCTCAGCCCCAGCAGCACCCGCAGCAATATGTCCTCCCGCTCCTGGGCGGCCAGGGCGTGCTGCGCCTGGGTGTAGGTCTGCGCCGGTGTGGCCATCTCCAATACCGGGATGCCCTCGGGCAAGGTGACGGCTTCATAGGCCGTGACTTCGCTCACCTCGATGATGGCGCGGCCCAGCAGCCGCGGGGCAAGGCCGTCAAACCGGTACAGCGTCCAGCGGGTGGTGGTGATGCCGTCCTGCTGGCGGTCCAGCAGCAGGCCGGGGTGGGGCAGGGTGTAGCCCCACAGCCCGCCCTCTGCAAAGCCATCAAAGTGGGCGGGTGCAAAGCGCCGGGCGTCCGGGTACCACAGCCAGGCATCGTATCGCGTGCTGCGGGCGCCGCGCCCGGTGATCAACACAAGGTCCGGCCAGCCATCGGCGCTTAGGTCAATGAGGCGCAGGGGCCAGTCCGCATCCTCCCCGCCGCCTGCCAGCAGTTCGGTCGCCAGCGCATCCTGGCGCGCCGGGGAAATCTTGGTGTCCAGCACCTCCTCGGCCCGGTCAACGGGCAGGGGCAGGCCCTCATCGCGCATCAGCCGCAGCAGCTGCATCTTGGCCTGCACGGGCCAGCCCGGGCCATAGGGGCCGTGTTGGTCGGCCAGCGCGGCGTAGCCATGGGATACGCTGTCCATTGCTTGTTCAGCCGGCGGCTGGGCGTGCACCGGCACCGCCAGGGTCAGCGCCAGCAGAAGGGTCAGCAGCAGGGCTTTTTTCATGATGGGTCCTTTCCGGTCATGGCTCCATCCACACGGTGGCGCCGGTGGGGTCGATGTAGCACATCTTGCTACCCTCACTTGCCCGCCCGGGCAAAGCCCAGGTTGAACAGCCGGGCCATATCCGTCCAGCCCTGGTTGCGGGTGCGGCCGCCCAGCACCACGGCCAGCAGCATCTTGCCCTCCCGCTGGGCGCAGCCCACATAGCAGAAGCCCGCCGCGCGGGTGTACCCGCTTTTCACGCCGAAGGCGCCTGCGTAGTAATGGGGTGACAGGGGGTTGAACAGGTCGGTATTTACCTCGATCATGAGCGCCTGGCGCAGCTTGGTGGGCTGCATGGTGTAGACGTTCTGAGTGATGACCTCGCGGAAGGCCGCGTTTTGCAGCGCGGCCATGGTCAGGCGCGCCAGGTCGCGCGCGGTTGTGTAGTGCTGCTCGTTGTGGTAGCCGTGGGGGTTGGTGAAGTGGGTGCCGGTCATGCCCAGCTCGGCTGCCTTCTGGTTCATCTGCGCCACAAAGCCATCCACCGTGCCCGCACACAGCACCGCCAGGGCGTTGGCCGCATCGTTGCCGCTGCGCAGCATCAGCCCGTAAAACAGATCGCGCGCCGGCATCGTTTCGCCCGGTGTCACCGGGGTGAGGGAGCTGTCCTTGGGCACCTCCCCGGCCGCCTGGGGGATGGTGACCATCTGCTCGGGCTTCAGCTGATCCAGCGCCAGCAGCAAGGTCATGATCTTGGTGGTGCTGGCGGGGTACAGCCGCCGGTCGGCCTGCTTGTTCAAGAATATTTCGCCCGACTGCATGTCCATCACCAGCGCGGCCTTGGCGTACAGGTCGTCCGGGGTGAGGGCATCGGGGCGGGCGTCGTCAAAGGTCTGGGGCACGCGCATGGGCAGGCCCTTCATGTCGCCCGCCAGTGCTTGCCGGGTCACGTGGTCGGCCACGCCGGTCTCCATAGCACCCGGCACCCCGGCCTTTACCAGCACCTGCTGGAAGGCGCGCACCGCCCGCTGGGTCTGCTGGCCAAAGGCGCCGTCGGGCAGCGTGTCCAGCAGCCGCAGATCGTACAGCTTGGCCTGCAACTCGCTCACCCGGCTGCCCCGGTCGCCTGTTTTCAGGTCCAGCAGGCGGCTGACGGCCAGGTCGTCAAATAGCAGGCGCTGCGTCTGCTCGTCTGCCGCGCCGGTCACGGGTACCCGGTGGCCGTTTGCGGCCAGGTGCTCCTGCACGGCGCGCACGGCCTGGGCGGTCTGGGCGCCGTAGATGCCGTCCGCCTTGCCGCTCAGCAGCTTGAGCACAATCAGCCGCTGCTGCATGGCCTTGACGGCCTGCCCCCGGTCCCCCTCCTGCAAGGGGGCATAGGCAGGCTGCTGGGCCAGCGCAGGCAGGCACAGCAGCAGCACAACCATCGTCCACAGAATCAGCCTACGCATGGCTCCTCCTGTTCAGTAAAAAATGTACGGTCAATTGCCCTATTCTACCATAAAACGGCACAAAGCCGCGGATCATTGCGCCAACAATGACCCGCGACTTGTAACAATCAAAGTATCAACCGCTGCCGTGCCCCACGTCGATGCGCAGGATGGCGCCGTCCTCGGGGTCCAGCTCGATATAGCTCAGCGTGCCGCCCTCCCGGCGGGCATCCTTATGCTCCACAAGCCACACCCGGCCCTTGGGAAACCTCTGGCTGAATATAAAGGAAATGGTGGGCTGGGCGCTGTCGTAGTCCGCCTGGGTATACTGCCCCTCGCTTTCCTTTAGAAAGGCCTGCTGGGCCAGCTTAAGCACCTGCTCGGGGGCCATGTCATCCGGGCCGGGCAGGCCCAGCATCTCATAGCCGTTATCGGCCTGCGCAAAGCCGCTGAGCGCCCACAGGCCTGCTACCGCCTTGGCCTCCAGCGGCCAGAAATCCATGCCGGGGCCATGCGTTTCGTGGATTTGCAGAAAATACGCCCGCACGCTGTCGGCGGTGTCGCCCCGGGTCTCCATCAGGTCCCAGTAATAGTCGGGGTAGCGGTCGCTGCGCCAGATGGCCGGGCGGCCGTCCTCCCCCAGGGGGGCCAGCGTGCGCAGCAGGTCGTCCTCGGACAGGGGCTCCAGCGCCAGCACGGGCGCCGCCAGCAGGCTGAGGGCCAGCAGCAGCAAAGTCAGTCGTTTCATGGGCAATCTCCTTTCATGGTTGGGGGGTCAGCCGTTGCTGCGCCCCACGTCGATGCGCAGGATGGTGCCGTCCTCCGGATCCATCTCGATGTAGCCCAGGGTGGCATCCTCCCTGCGTGTATCCTTGTACTCCACCCCCCATACCCGGCCCTTGGGGTAATCCTCACCGAACACGAAGTTGGTCACCGGCAGGGCGCTGTCGAAGTCCGCCTGGGTGTAGAGGCTCTTGCCCTCCTTGACAAAGGCATCCCAGGCCAGCTTGAGCGCCTGCTCCTCGGACAGGTCGCCGGGGGCGGGCAGGCCGTTCATCACATAGCCGTTGCCGGCCTCGGCATAGGCGCTGGACACCCACAGGCCGAGCACCGCCTTGGTTTCCAGGGGCCAGGCCGCGTAGTTGTTCAGGCCGTACTTGGCATCTGTTTCGTCCAGCAAGGCACGCACGCCTGGTAGGGTATCGCCCCGGGCCTCCATGTGCTGCCAGTAGTAGTCGGGGTAGCGGTCGCTGCGCCATACCAGCGGGCGGCCATCCGCCCCCAGTGGGGCAAACTGCCGGCTTACCCCCGGGAAGCGCGCCGGATAGCCACCCAGAAATTCGCCGGTTTTGGCATCTATGCCTGTGAGGGCGATATCCCGGCTGGGCAGTTCGCTCACGTCCACAAAGGTGATGTGCCAAATACGGTCGCCGTCCTGCGGCTCGTTGAAGGTGAAGGTGACCGCTGCCTTGAGGGCATCCAGGTAGCTTTGCTCGTAGTAGCTCAGGTTATGCTTGTTCATGGCCTTGCGGGCCAGGGCCACGGCCTCCTGCTGCTGTATGTCCCCGGGTGCGGGCAGGCCGGGCAGCACATTGCCGCTGTCCGGCATATAATCCCTGTAGCCGAAGATCGCCTGCATCTCAAGCGGCCAGAAGCGCCGGTCGGTGCCGTAGTCCCGCTGCAAGCCGAGCGACAGGTCGCTGGCCGTATCGCCGTTGTAGCCGATGGCGCGCAGCGCGTCCCAGTAGTATTGGGGCGCCAGGGCCAGGTCATCCTGCGGGAAGAGCGTGGGGGTTGGGTCTGGCGCGTCCGTGGGCGTGGGCGGCTCCTTGGTGGCGTAGGTCCGCTCCTCCGGCGGCAGCAGTTCATCCAGCACATAGCGGCGGTTGTAGTAGTTGCCGGGGGTATATTCGTCCACCACCAGGGCTTGCCCGCTCATGGCGTCCACCTCGGCCAGATAATCGCGGTGGAAGCTAACCTTCCACGCGGCCCTGTCCCCCAACGTCAGGTAGATGGCATAGATGGGCTGCGTGTAGTAGGCACCCTGTTGCGGGGGGGGGGTGAACAGGTCCTGCTCGGATACCTTGTATTTGCCTGCCACCGCCTTGGCGGCGGCCTGTACGGCCCCCTCCCGGCTGAGGGCGCCCTCGGGCGCCGGGCCATAGCCCTGTCTGGCGATCAGGCGGGCGGACGGCGAGGCATTCGGGCCCATGTTGAGGGCGGACAGGTCTTTTTGCAGCTGCTGCCATATCTCCTGCGACCAGGCATCCCAGCTGCCGTAGTGGTCGCTGTACAGGTGAGCGTAGCGGTTGATCAGAAACCAGGATCGGTTGTCCGGGTTGGTATCATGGACCACGTCAATGCCATCGCTGTAGTCGGTCACCTCGCCCTGCGGTGTCAGCCGCATGTTGAAGCCGGGCAGGTCGAGGGTCAGCGGCTCGTAATCCAGGTACCAGTTGCGCTCCACCTGCCAGGGGTTATGACGCTCCTGCGTGAAGGAGCGAAACAGTCGGTACTTCTCCCGGTCGCCAAGGGGATAGTCGCGCCCCGTGCGCATGCGCACGGTATCCAGGGCGACCTGCTCGATCTCCTGCTGGCTCAGCTCGCCCTCTTTGGGGATGACCTGATTGTTGTATTTGATGCCGCCGATTTTGATCCGGAATTCGCCAAACCAGTGCTGGTCGGCCACGTCCCAGGTGCCGGGGTAGAAGCCCAGGTCCTTCTTGGCAAACAGCATGGCCAGCTCCTGCTTAAAGGAACCGTCCTGCCGGCGCAGGCGCGCCAGGTCTTCCGCTTCCAGGGTGACGCCGTGCTTTTCAGCAAAGGCCAGCACCTCCTCCACCTCCTCCCGGGTGAAGCGGTCGCCCTGGCTCTTCAGGCTCAGCGGGAGGATGATGTCCTCCACCACGTCCCTGCCGGTGCGCGGCGCCGTGGCCACCGCCACGGCGGTAATCAGCAGCAGGCAAAGGGCGACAGCCATGGCGACAGACATTTTCTTTTTCACAGGATACCTCCTTGTATGTTGTGCAGGATTTGGTATCGGCTGGCGGGGGATACCCGCATGTGGCCGAGGGCCGCTTGCAGCTGCTCACCTGCTATCCACCCCCTTCACCCTATCTAACGAAACAGAGGGCCAAAATGTTGTGGCTTGGCTAAAATTTCCTTTTATTATTTTTCGCGGTGTATAGAAAATGCATAGACCCCCTTGACAAGCCCGTGGAATGTGTATATCCTTGCGCGCAAGTGCATAGTTCCTTGGAAGGATAGAGGTGTGGGTACATCAGTACCCGGGGAGGAGCCGCCGGACGGCCACGATCCCCCGGCGAAAGGGGAACCACCGAAAGCGACCGCCGCCGGGCGCGGGCGCTTGGACATTGGGAGAACATCCCCCTGTCTGTCACGGCACGTGGCCGTGGAGCGCTATCGCCAAGCTGTCTGTATTGGCGGCGAAGCATAGTAGCTTCGCCGCCAAACTGATAGTTGAAGGAGGAACCCACCACATGAAGAGACTGATGATTGCCCTGATGACGATGCTGCTGCTCACACTTTCCGCCACCGCCTTGGCCGACACCCTGCGCGTGGGCATGGAGTGCAACTATGCCCCCTACAACTGGACCCAGGCCGAGCCTGGCGAGCACACGGTGCCGCTTTCCGCCGGCGGCTATGCCGATGGCTACGATGTGCAGGTGGCCCGCTACCTGGCCGAAAAGCTGGGCATGGAGCTGGAGATCGTCAAGACCGAGTGGGATGGCCTGATCCCCGCCCTCACCAGCGGCGCGGGCAAGATTGACGCCATCATCGCCGGCATGAGCCCCACCTAGGAGCGCAAGTTAGTGGTGGCCTTCACCGACCCCTACTACGAGAGCGACCTGGTGGTCGTGGTGCGCGCCGATGGGCCCTATGCGGCCGCCAAATCCCTCAGCGACCTGTCCGGCGCCCGCATCACCGGCCAGCTCAATACCTTCCACTACGGCGTCATCGCCCAGATCCCCGGCGTCAAGCAGGAGGTGGCCATGAGCGACTTCCCCGTGATGACCGCCGCCCTCTCCGGCGGCCGCATCGACGGCTACGTCAGCGAGCGTCCGGGCGCCCTGAGCGCCCTGAGCGCCGTCGCCGCCAACCCGCAGCTGGCCTTCGTCAGCTTTGAAGCGGGCCAGGGCTTCACCGCCGAACCCGCCGATACCACCATCGCCGTCGCCCTTCGGCTGGACAGCCCCCTGCTGGCCCCCATCAACGCCGCTTTGGCCGAGCTGACCGAGGAGGCCCGCGTGCAGCTGATGACCGATGCCCTGCAGCGCCAGCCGGTCGCCGGGCAGTGACGGGGGACGGTGGGGCACGGTAGGGTACGGGGGTTCCTTTGGGGGCTTTCTTGAAAGAAAGCCCCCAAGCCCCCAAAGAACTTTAACAATATATCAAAGCACATTCTTCTTGAAACTGTTTTCTGATCAGCCAAAGTCTTTTGAAGGGGGGGCAAACTTTTCTTCAGAAAATTTGCCCATCGTCCCCGCCAACCCAGAAAGGAAACTCCATTCAATGCCGACAACATTCTTCGGGTGGGTCGCCTTCCTGATAGCGCGCTACGGCGATTTGTTTTTGCGCGGCGCGGGGGTGACCATGCTGATCGCCGGCGTGGGCACGGTGGCCGGGTTTGCGATTGAGCTGGGCGTGGCCATTGTGCGCACGGCACGGTTGAGCGCGGGGGCGGGGCCCCTGCGGCGCGGGGCGCTGGCGGCGGCCAAGGCCATGCTCAGCGTGTATATCGAGGTGTTTCGCGGCACACCCATGATTGTGCAGGCCATGGTGGTGTACTATGGCGCGTTGGAGTACCTGGGGCTGGATATCCCGGCCATGGCGGCGGCCTTTCTGGTGGTGTCGGTCAACACCGGGGCCTACATGGCGGAGATCGTGCGCGGCGGCATCCTGTCGGTGGATGCCGGGCAGAAGGAGGCGGCCACCGCCGTGGGCATGACGCATTGGCAGGCGATGACGGCGGTCATTTTGCCCCAGGCCGTGCGCAACATCATGCCCTCGGTGGGCAACGAGTTTGTGGTCAACATTAAGGATTCCAGCGTCCTCAACGTCATCTCGGTGACCGAGCTGTACTTCATGAGCAAGTCGGCCGCCGGCACGTACTGGAAGTACTTTGAGGTGTTTTTCATCACCTCGGTGGTGTACTTTGTGCTCACCTTCACGGTGACGCGCCTGCTGCGCCTGGTGGAGCGGCGGCTGTCGGGCGGCGACAGCTACACGGTGTACGGCTCACAGTCGCACACACCGGCGGAGATCAAGGTGCCCCTGGCGCCATGAAGGAGCAGCGAATGGAAGAAATGATCCGCATCGAGCGCCTGGAGAAACGCTTTGGCAACAACCCGCCCGTGCTGCGGGGCATCGACCTTGCGTTTCAGCAGGGCGAGGCGGCGTGCATCATCGGCCCCTCGGGCTCGGGCAAGAGCACGCTGCTGCGCTGCATCAACCTGCTGGAGCGGCCCAGCGCCGGGCGCGTGCTGTACAGGGGGCAGGATGTGGCGCTTTTGCCGCCCCAGGTGCTGCACGCGCGGGTGGGCATGGTGTTTCAGCAGTTCAACCTGTTTGAGAATATGTCCGCCCTCAATAACTGCGTGGCCGGGCAGCGCAAGGCGCTGGGGCGCAGCCGCCACGACAGCGAGCAAAAGGCCCTATACTACCTGGAGCAGGTGGGCATGCTGCCCTACCGGGATGCGCGGCCCCGGCAGCTGTCCGGCGGGCAGAAGCAGCGGGTGGCCATCGCCCGCGCCCTGTGCATGGACCCGGACGTGCTGCTGTTTGACGAGCCCACCAGCGCCCTGGACCCCGAGATGGTGGATGAGGTGCTGCGCGTGATGGCCGACCTCAGGCAGCGCGGCCTCACGATGCTGATCGTCACCCACGAGATGGCATTTGCCCGGGACGCGGCCGACCGGGTGATTTTCATGGATGAAGGCCTGGTGGTGGAGGACGGCCCGCCCGGCCAGCTGTTCACCGCGCCCCAAAACGCGCGCACCGCAGCCTTTCTGGCGAGGAGCCTGCGGGGGTAGGCTGCTATTTGTAACAATCTGCGGGGAGGCCTGAACACGGCGGGATATATGCTATAGTACATGCAAGAGATGTTGTTTCCTGATGACCTGCAACTGATAAGGAGTATATATCATGCGCAAAATGCTTGGCCTATTGGCAGTCCTGTGTGTTCTGTCAGCTTCCTTGTCGTCCATGGGTGAAAGCCTTCCCAGCGAGCCTCCCGAGGGAGATTTGTCGGGGCAGGCGCAGGTGGAGTACCTGAAGGCCGAAAAGCCCGAGGAGGAAATCTGGCTGCTGGTCGATAATCAGGAGTCGCCCGCTTTTCTGACCCGATGGCACAAGGTGGAGGCTTTCGGTCAGCGCGTGCGGCTGGATGAGGCGGTAGCGGGCACATCGTTGCAGCTTCCCTCATTGGAAGGGTTGGGGTATCGGTTTGTGCAAGGAGAGGTGCTGTACAGCCTGGCGCAGGGGGCGCAGCCCGAGGTGATGCGGATGGAGGCGGAGGCGGGGCTGACGGTGTTCCGGTTTCTGCCCAAGCGCCCACAGGATGTCACCGCCTTTGCCTGCCGCATGGAGTGGGCGGATGATCAGGGCCACAAGGTGCTGGTCTTCGCGGGGGCAACGGGCAGCCCCCTGCAGAGCCATCCCTGCCAATGGGTGGGAAGCTGTTAGACATGCCGCTGCCCAAGGGAGCCAGGGCCATACAACATCAGCAGGAGGTGCTCCTGTCCCTCTACAGGCATCAGGCACAGCCGATTGTGACCATGTCCGCGCCCGATCTGTATGCGCTGGGCAGTGGGAAGGACGGGGTGTCGGGCTATCCGGCGGACTGGATACAGTACAGCGTCATTACAAGCGATGACAACACCGCCATGCTCGCAGATATCGCCAACCTCTTTTAACTGCTCCGTTCACACCTTGTTCACCAAAGTGTGCCACCTGCGCACCTTAAAAGACACACTTTTGCCACAGGTTTTGCGTATCTTGGGGACACGGCGGAACACCGCTGAATGAACCTAAGGAGCGAAACCGCAATGAAAACACGTGTGCTGATTCTGATGCTGGCCCTGAGCCTGGCCCTGCCCGTGCTGAGCCTGGCTGCCGAGGCCACCCAGCCCGCAACCGCCCCCGCCGCGACCGAGCAGGCGGAGCAGACCGCTGATACCACCGCCCCCTTCGGCATGGGCCGCAACCGCCGCTGGAACGCGGCGCCTACCGCCCCGGGCACCAACTATGCGGATGAAAACAACGACGGTGTCTGCGACAACTGCGGCCAGCCCGGCCAGGCCCCCGGCCGCGGACAGGGCCCCAACTTCACCGATGAGAACAACGACGGCGTGTGCGATCACTTTGCCGATGGCAACATGGCCATGATGCGCCGCAAGATGCAGCGCAGCGCCATGGCAGGCATGCGCGGCAGAAAATCCTTCGGCCCGGGCATGCAGGGCCGCCCCGGCATGGGCGCCCGCCCCGGCATGGGCCAGGCACCCAACGCCCAGGGCCCCAACTACGCCGATGAAAACAACGACGGCGTGTGCGACAACCTGCCCTCCACCCAGCCCGCCCAGCGCGGCCCCGGCCGCAACCGCAGGTAATACCCGCTGAGATCCAATAGGCTTTCCACTGAGCGCCCCGCAATGGGGCGCTCTTTGGTGTTATCGCCGCCTGTGTTGCGATTCTTTTGACAGCATCCCCTGCGCGTGTTAGAGTATGGATACCAAAGCCACCATGAGTTTACGCTGACCATTTGGGGGATATGAACATGAAAAGCATTCAGAGATGGGCCGCGCTGCTGATGGCACTGTGCCTGCTGATGGGGTTGATGCCCGTGCATGCGGAGCATCCGCCACCGCATGAATACAACGGCCCCTGGGTGACAGAGGTGGCGCCCACCTGCACCACATCGGGCCGCCGCTATACCATCTGCACGGTGCCGGATTGCGGCTATATTCTGTACGATACGCTGGCGGCCACCGGCCACAAGTGGCCCACGGAGTGGTCTCCCCATCAGGCGGCCGGCTGCACCACGTCGGGCAGCATCATACGCTTTTGCCTCAACGGCTGCGGCTCGTCCGAGGTCAAATACACCGATCCCCTGGGCCACAGCTTCGGGGGATGGACGGTGGTCACCACGGGCAATTGCACCGTGGCCGCGGTATCCCAGCGCGTGTGCAGCCGCTGCGGCCAGGTGGAGACATCCACCACCGCTGCCCCCGGGCACAACTGGGGGGCGTGGGTGGGCGTCAAAACGGCCAGTTGCACCGATGTGGGCGTGGACGAGCGCACCTGCAGCCGCTGCTCGGAGAAGCAGACGCGGGTGATCCCCGCCCTGCTGCACAACTGGGGGCCCTGGACCACCGTGCTTGCGCCCACCTGCCAGGCCACCGGCATCAGCCGCAGCGTGTGCGGCCGGTGCGGCATCTATCAGGATCGCGTGCTGCCCAAGGTGGCCCACGACTGGAGCGCCTGGACGGTCACGCTGGCGGCCTCCTGCGGCACAAAGGGGCAGGAGACCCGCACGTGCAGCATGTGCGCCCGGGTGGAGACCCGCAGCCTGCGCGCGCTCAAGCATGTGTCGGATGGCAACTGGATCACCGTGCGCGCGGCCACGCTGCGCCAGCGCGGCCTGCAGGCCACCACCTGCACCCGCTGCGGCCAGCATGCCAGCACCCGCACCTATGCCCCCCGCGGCTACCGCTACGAGGTATGGGCCCGCGGCTTCGGCCCCCTGGCCGGGCAGGCCAGCAGCTCCCTCAGCGGGCTGACCGACCGGCTGATCGCCATCGACATGTTGCAGGAGGGCGAGCACCGCTTCCCCCTGACCACCGATGACGGCTGGCAGATCGGCACGGTGGTGGCCACGGTGGCGGGCGGTACGCTCAAGGTGTCGCTAAAGCAGCTGTCCGAGCCCACGGTGCTGCGCGAAAAGCAGTGGCAGTTGTTCTCCGGCCTGCACGAGGTGAATGTTTTAAGCCTGCGGGCGGCCTCCATGCCCTTTGATATGCCGGTCAAGGTGTCGGGCCCGGTGGCCATCTTCTCGGTGAGCACGCTGACTAACTACTATCAGGGAAACGAAAACAAGATTCTCCACGAGGCCGGGCTGTCCCCCGATGGCAGCAGCTATACGGAGCTCAACGAGCGCATGACCGTGCTGATGCGCGGGCAGGGCAGCGGGCGGTTGACCGTCGGACCATAAGTAACAGTTTAACGATATACGCCTGCGGCACAAATTTCTGCCGCAGGCATACTTTTTGCCCTGCCGTGCGTCTTAAGGGTGTATTGCGCAATCACATTCGTATTCAAGGAGGGGCGGCGTGTCGGACAAGCAGCAGCGGGATGAACGCTTTGTGCAGGCCCTGGGCGACCACCGGGCGCAGATGTACCGCGTGGCGCTTGCGATGCTGCGCAGCCCGCAGGAGGCGGAGGACGCCGTATCCCAGGCCACGCTCAAGGCCTATGCCGGCCTTCACCGCCTGCGCAGCTGGGACAGCGTGCGCCCCTGGTTGATGCGCATCACCGTCAACGCAGCCCATCAGACCCTGCGCCGCCGCAAACGGGAAACGGTGTACCCGGCGGAGGCGCTGCCCGAGCCGCCCACCTCCGCCCAGGAGACACCCCTGTGGATGTACCTGGATACATTGCCCCACGACATGCGGGTGATCCTCACCCTGCGTTACGGCGAAAACCTGCCCATCGACGAGATCGCCCACATGCTGCGCATCCCGCGGGGCACGGTATCCGCCCGCCTCACCCGGGCCAAGCGCAAGCTGGCCGAACAGCTGGGAAAGGAGCCATAAGCCATGACCGATCAGGAACTGTTTGACCTGCTGGGCAGCCGCCAACCGCAGCCGCCCGCGGGCTTTGATGCCCGGCATGACCGGCTCCTCCGACGGATTATTACCGGAAAGGAAGAGAAGTATATGAGAAAGCAGAGGTTGCTGCGCGTGGCGCTGATTGCCGCGCTGATTGTGATGACCACCGGCGCCGCGCTGGCCGCCATGCAGGGCTTTGGCCTGATTGATTTGATGAAACAGTATGGCCATCAGGTGGAAGAAAAGCAGGTGCAGCAGTGGAACGCCCGCTTTAAGCCGCAGACCTATGAAATCGGCCATGCCAAGGTGATTTTGAAGGAGATGATTGCCGACGGCGTGGCCTACTACGCCTCGGCGGATGTAGAGAGCGCCGATGACAGCTACCTGATCATGCCAGGCTTTGCCGAGCTGGACGCTCCGGTGACCGGTACCACCAACCTTGGGCCGGGCAAGGAACCGCCCGTCAGCTACCGGCAGATGGCGGCCGACACCGGCAATACCATCGAGCGCCTCAGCATTTACATCGAACTGTCGCAGGATGGCGAATCCTTCTTTGACAGCATGGGCCGCGCCGATGGCAGCTTCACCCTCATCACCGGCGGCTACGGCATGACGGACACGCAGGATGTGCAGGCGAGTCTTCGCTTCATCGTGGAGGGGATGGACGCCCAGGGCAGCTTGATCCCCGATACCCGGCAGGATGTCAGCCACCCGCTCACCGTGCCCGTGCAGACGGACAAACAGGTCAAGCGTTACGCCGCCAACCAGGCCATTGGGGAGGGCGGCGCGATGCTCCACGGCCTCACCCTCACCCGCACGGCGCTGACCACCTATGCCGATTATCAGCTGACGGATAAGGACGGCAATCCCTCCGGCGAGGGGGCGGCCTGGCCCCTGTACCTGCGGCTGGCCGACGCTGCGGGCACTCCCTATGAGGAGGGCTTTACCCTGAGCGGCACCGCCTACCGGATGGATGCCCTGCCCGATGCGCTGCAGGTGCAGGTCTACACGTTTACCCAGGGGCCGGACGCCCAGGTGGTGCAGACGATTGAGCTGAAGGCAGAACCGTAAACCGGCCATAAGCACATCAAAACAGGGCTGCCGCGGCGAGAACCGCGGCAGCCCCCTTTAATTATATCTTATCCCTCCTTCATCTCCCGGTCACGCAGCTTTTCCATCACTGCCAGCACGCTGCGGGGGAAGGGCAGGCCCAGCAGGGCCGCGTTTTCCACGATGCTCAGGCCCTCGTTGGCCGCGTAAAAGCCGATGACCGCCAGGCGGGATACGCCCTGGGTGCCCAGCAGGCGGTCCAGCGCCGCGGCCAGCATCACCAGCCCCATCACCATCAGCTTGCGGGTAAGGCCGCTGAAGAATGCCCCCGACAGGAAGCCCCCGCCGGCCGTCTTGCCGCTTTTGCCGTGGCCGGCGCACAGCAGGCCGGTCAGCAGGTCCAGCCCCATGATGAAGAACAGCATCTGCAACGCGCCGTCCCACCCGCCCAGTGCCCAGCACAGCCAGGCGGCCAGCGTGCCCAGGGCGTTCAGCAGCCCTTTGAACACATGATTCACGCCATCACCTCCTTCACCTGTTGCTCCAGCCGGGCGACGCGTCGCTCCAGCGCGTCCAGGCGCTCGCCTGCGTTGGCGGCCTGGGCGGGCACAGGCTGCCAACGCAGGGCGGCCAGCAGGGCCTCGTCCGCTGTGTCACCGGGCAGATTCAGCCGCCGGCGCGCCTGCTGCACCGCGGCCCGCGTCTCCGGGCCGAGCACGCCGTCCGCGCCGTGGCGGGGCAGGGCGTAGCCCCGGCTGATCAGCAGCTGTTGCAGGGCCTTCACATCCACCTCTGGGGCGGCGGTCGCGGTGGCATCCGCCAGCCCTGCGGGCACGGCCCAGTGCGTCCAGGGGTAGTCGCTGATGGTGCCCAGTACCACGCCCCGGCTGTGGCTGCGGGCGTCCATCACCCGGCCATCGCCCAGCGACAGGCCCACATGGGCCATGGGGCGCTGCGGGTCCGCCCCCTGGCGAAACACCGCGCACACCTGCCGCCCGGCCTGGGGCGTGATGGGGCCCTTGGCGGCCCAGCCCGCCCATTTCCACTGGCTGCTGGCCCCGCTGGGCAGCTTGAGGCCCGCCGTTTCAAAGGCCCTGCGCACAAACTGCGCGCAGTCGTAGGCCTGGCGGCCACTGTGGCGGCAGCCCGGGCAGCTGTCCCGCTGGCCCTGCAGCACCGGGCAGGCGGCCCGGATGGCCGCGGCCTGGGCCGGGTATTGGGCCATGCGCGCCCGGCGCTCCCCGGGGGTGCACAGCGCGCCGGTGGCGCCGTACAGGTAGGGGTGGCCCTCCCGGGCCAGCGCCCAGCGGCGGATGGTATCCGCCTTGGCGGTCATCATGGGGCCACCTCCTCAAAGTTAGCGTCCAGCGACCATAGGGCGATGCTGCCCGCATCCGCCTCCAGGGCGCGGGCGCGGCAGCCCGTCAGCCGGGCGGAGAAGCCGCGCAGATTGCCGGTGCGCGGGTCCGGGCAGCCCAGGGTAAAGGCGCCCGCCGTGGGGGCCAGGATGGCCGCCATCGCCTCCCCGGTCAGCCCGGGCCAGGCGGCCTGCACGGTCAGCAGCGTCATGGCGCTGGCCGCGGGGCCGGTGTAGCCCAGTGTCAGCACGCCCGGCGCGGGCAGGGCCTGGTTGTTGATGCTCAGCATGGCGTGCCCTCCTCCCGGCTATCCGGGCACAGCTGCTCCTCGGCCTCCAGCGCCACGCGCAGCCGCCACAGGGCGATCACCGCGCGCCGCAGGGCGCAGCTCAGTTCCTCATGGGCCATAGCGCCTCCTTGCCTGCCGCAGGGCATGGGCCAGATCGCGCCGCCGGGCGCGGCGGCGGGCGCACAGCAGCGCGGCCTCGGCGGCCAGCATCAGCGCCCGGTCCAGTTGATGGGGGGAGGCGGGGGCCGTCCCGCCCCGGCACAGCGCCAGCAGCCTTTGGCGTGCGTTGGCGCGCGTCAGGGTGGCAAAGTCCAGCGCCCGCACGGCCTCAGGGTCAATGCGCAGAGCGCATTTTTGTGGTTGGTTATTCATATACTTTCTCCTTTACATGGTGTCGGCCAGCTCCAGCTCAAGCTGGCTGTTTTTGATGCTCACGGCGCGGATGAGCATGCCGTCCCCATCCAGCGCGACGGGCTGCCCGGCCTGCCAGGCCGCCTGTGCCGCCGCCATGGCATCATGGGCCAGCCGCACCCGCGCCGTGCCCCGCAGGGGCCGCCCCGCCCGCAGGCGGGGCATGGGGTCACCCAATGTGGTCAGGTCGGTCAGCGGGCGCTCCCGCAGCCTTTGCAGCAGGCTGGCTGCATAGGTCTGGCCGCCCATCACCAGCGCCACCGCCTGGGGCACTTCCTGCGGGCCGGGCTCCTCGGCCTCGTAGCGCAGGGTTTTCACAAAGGCGTCCTGGTCCTTCTGGGCGCCGTCGCGGCCCAGGGTGCGGCGCAGCCCCAGCGGGGCCAGCGCGGCCTGGGCGGCAAGGGCCAGGCTGTCCGCCGCTTCGGGCGTGCCGGCGCGCAGGGTCAGCTCCACCTGCAAGGTGCGGCCGCCATTTTCCCGCTGGCTGTCGTCCAGCTGCGTCAGGGCGATGGCGGGCATGGGCACCAGCGCTTGCGGCCAGCCGCGGGTCACCGCGCAGGGCAGGGCGACCAGCGCCGTGTAGATGTCCCGCATGGTCAGGCTCATCCCTCCACCTCCGCCTCAATCTCCATGTGGACTGGGAAATCCCGCCGCTGCATGCACCGCCAGCAGCGCGCATCGCCTGTGAAGTACATGTGATCGCCCTGGCGGATGGGCGGCCTGCCCAGTGGCAGCAGCACCCGCCGCTCCCGCGGGCGCAGGCTGCCGCGCTCGCGCCGCTCGCTCTTGCGGTCGGGCCGCACGGCGGCGGTGATCAGGTAGCTTTGCCCCGGCTGCTCGGCCAGCGCGATGCCCCCGGTATCGCCCGCCACCGCCCGGCAGGGGATCACCCGCACCGACTGCCGGTAGCGAAGCGCCGGGCGCATCATGGCGTCCTCCCCACGCGCCAGGCGCGCAATTGATGAAGCAGCATCGGGGGAAACTCGCTGAAGCGGATGGTCATCCCGCCCTCATGCCGCCAGCTTTCGCCCTCCGCGCCCAGGCGGTTGTACAGCATCACCGCCAGGCGCAGCCAGGCCTCGGTGAGGGCGGCGGGCATCGCGGCGCGCCCCGTGTAGCCCAGAATCAGCGCCTGGGCCTGATGCATCAGCTCGGTCAGCAGAGGGTCGCCTGCCGCCTCATCGGGCAGCATCACGCGCAGGCGGGCCAGCAGGGCCTCCATCTCAGCCCGCCTGCGGGATCAGCCGCAGGGCCTTCACCGGCTTGTCGTCCGGGCCCACCAGGAACAGGTGCAGGTAGCCCTTGCCGCCGGTTTCAATATCGGTGTCGCCGTCAGGCAAGTCCGTGATGGCGGTGAGCGCCGTGCCGTACTTGCCGGCGGGGGTGGCGCTGTCGGTCAGCTGGTATACCCAGCGGTGGTGCAGCGGCGGCTGCATATCATCCGGCACCTGCACGCGGGTGGCGCCTGCGCCGCCGGGCACGGCGGTGATGCCGCAGGCGGGGGACAGTATTTGCATGCCCAGGAACTCCGTCA
>JAAZBU010000174.1 GCA_012513645.1 Clostridiales bacterium
CGCATCAGAAATGCGCAGGTTGCCAAGCATGATTCGGTCGTCATCCCGGCCAGCAATGCCAAGAAGGCGATCGCCAAGATTTTGCTTGACGAAGGCTATATCAAGTCCTACGAGAAGATCGAGGACGGCCTGCAGGGCCAGATCAAGATCACCTTGAAGTACCTGGGCGGCAAGTCGCAGCCCGTGATCGCAGGCCTCAAGCGCATTTCCAAGCCCGGCCTGCGCGTATACGCCAAGTGCGAAGAGCTGCCCAAGGTGTTGGGCGGCCTGGGTGTGGCCATTGTGTCCACGTCCAAGGGCGTCATGACGGACAAAAACGCCCGCAACAACAACCTGGGCGGCGAAGTGCTCGCCTACATCTGGTAATACCGATTCACGCATTGGAGGTAAAAGCATGTCTCGTATCGGAAAGCTTCCGATCCCGGTCCCTGCGGGCGTGACGGTCACGGTCGACGAGCGCAACATGGTTGTGGTCAAAGGCCCCAAAGGCACGCTGTCCCAGCAGGTCAACCCGGATATCACGGTCAATCAGGAAAATGGCGAGCTGGTATTGGTTCGCCCCACCGACAACAAGCCCCACAAGTCCATGCACGGGCTGTACCGCTCGCTGCTGAACAACATGGTGGTGGGTGTGACCACAGGCTTTGAAAGAGCCTTGGAACTGGTCGGCACGGGCTACCGCGCCCAGGTCGACGGCAAAAAGCTCACCCTGAGCGTGGGCTATTCCCACCCCATCATATTTGAGGCGCCCGAAGACGTGACGTTTGAAACCCCCGCCCCCACGCAGGTGGTGGTCAAGGGCATCAACAAGCAGGTCGTGGGCAACCTGGCCGCGGACATCCGCGCCACCCGCCCGCCGGAGCCCTACCTGGGCAAGGGCATCAAGTACAAGGGTGAGCACATCCGCCGCAAGGAAGGCAAATCGGGCAAGTAATCAGAAAGGGAGTGAACGCAAATGTTCAAAAAGCGTGATCGTAACGAAGTCCGCCTGATCAGGCATACCCGCGTCCGCAAGAAGATCAGCGGCACGCCCGATATGCCGCGTCTGTGCGTTTTCCGCAGCAATGCGAACATCTACGCCCAGATCATCGATGACACCAAGGGCATCACTTTGGCGCAGGCCTCCTCCATGGATCCTTCGCTCAAGGGCAAGCTGGACGAAATGAACAAGACCGCGGAGGCCAAGGAGATCGGCAAGCTCGTGGGTGAGCGCGCCGTGGCCCAGGGCATCCAGCAGGTGGTGTTCGACCGCAGCGGCTATGTGTACACCGGCCGCGTCGCTTCTCTGGCCGATGGCGCCCGTGAAGCCGGGCTTAAGTTCTAAATGAAGGAGAGAGAACGCATGCAACGCAGAGAAGAGCAGTCCGAATTTAAAGAGAAATTGGTCTCTGTCAACCGCGTCGTCAAGACCGTTAAGGGCGGCCGCAACTTCCGCTTCTCCGCGCTGATGGTGGTGGGCGATGGCGCCGGCCGCGTAGGCGCGGGCATGGGCAAGGCCGCTGAAATTCCCGAGGCGATCCGCAAGGGCGTCGAGGATGCCAAGAAGAACATGATCACCGTGCCGATCGTAGGCACCACCATCCCGCACCAGACCACCGGCTACTTTGGTACCGGCAAGGTCATCATGCTGCCGGCCGAAGAGGGCTCGGGCGTGATCGCGGGCGGCGCCGCGCGCGCGGTGCTGGAGCTGGCCGGTGTCAAGGACATCCGCACCAAGTCCTACGGCACCGCCAACCCCATCAACACCGTCAAGGCAACGGTCGAAGGCCTCAAGCTGCTGCGCTCCGCCGAACAGGTGGCCAAGATGCGCGGCAAGACCGTCGAAGAGATCATGGGCTGAGGAGGGACATATGAAACTGAAAGTAACGCTCATCAAATCCCCGATCTCCAGCCTGCAAAAGCACATTGATACCGTCAAGGCCCTGGGTCTGCGCAAGATCGGCCAGACGGTCATCAAGGAAGACAACGCCGCCATCCGCGGCCAGATTTTCCGCGTAAAGCACATGCTCAAAGTGGAAGAAGTCAACGAATAAGGAGGACGTCCCTCATGAAATTGCACGAGTTGAAACCGGCTCCCGGTTCCACGACTGCTCCGAAGCGCCTTGGCCGAGGCGTAGGTTCCGGGCTTGGCAAGACCTCCGGCAAGGGTCACAAAGGCGCCAAGGCCCGCTCCGGCGGCGGAAAAGCCCCCGGCTTTGAAGGCGGCCAGATGCCCTTGTATCGTCGCATCCCCAAGAGCGGCTTTACCAACATTTTCGCCAAGGAATATGCCACCATCAACCTGTCCGCACTGGAGCGCTTTGACAACGGCACCGTGGTGACCGTGCAGGTGCTCAAGGATGCTGGCGTAGTCAAGCAGGTGAAGGACGGCGTGAAGATTCTGGGCGGCGGAGAGCTGACCAAGAAGCTGACCGTACAGGTGAGCCGCTTCACCGCCTCTGCCAAGGAAAAGATTGAGGCGCTCGGCGGGAAAGCCGAGGTGATCTGACATGTGGGAGACGCTGCGCAACGCATGGAAGGTACCTGAGCTGCGGCGCAAGCTGCTGTACACCTTCATGATGCTGGTGATCTACCGCCTGGTCAGCGTTGTGCCGGTTCCCGGCATCAACGCGGCCGTGGTCAAGGAGGTCTCCCAGCGTTTTGATATGCTGGGCCTGGTCAACATGATGACCGGTAACGCCTTCAGCCAGATGACCATCATGGCCATGGGCATCACGCCCTACATCAACGCCAGCATCATCATGCAGCTGCTGACCATCGCCATCCCGGCGCTGGAGCGGCTGCAAAAAGAGGGCGGCGAAGAGGGCAAGGCCAAGATCAACCGCATCACCCGCTACGCCACCATCGTGCTGGCTGCCCTGCAGGCCATCGGCATCCTGGCCGGCCTGAACACCGCCACCACCGAGAGCGGCGCCCGCGTGCTGATGGAAAGCTACAACAACTTCTGGGGCCTGTTGTCCATCGGCGTCATCATGGCCGGCGGTACCGCCCTGGCCATGTGGATCGGCGAGCGCGTCACGGCCAATGGCATTGGCAACGGCATCTCGCTGCTGATCTTCGCCGGCATCATCTCCAACCTCTTCAACGGCATCCTCACCGCCTTCACCGACGTGCTGGGCATCACCCAGTACGGCACCACGGTGGTCAACTTCCTCATCCTCATCATCACGGCGCTGGTCATCATCACGGTGGTCACGTTTGTGGATATGGGTGAGCGCCGCATCCCGGTGCAGTACGCCAAGCGCGTGGTGGGCCGCAAGATGTACGGCGGGCAGAGCACCCACATCCCCCTCAAAGTGGTGTCCGTTGGCGTGCTGCCGCTGATTTTCGCCTATTCCTTCATGGCCTTCCCGGGCACGATCATCTCCATGTTCGGCACCAACTCCGGCGCCTACACCTGGTGGAACAAGTTCATGCACCCGCATGCGCCGCTGTACCTGATCGTGACCGCACTGCTGATTGTGGCGTTCAGCTACTTCTATTCGTCCATCAGCTTCAACCCGCAGGATATCGCCAAGAATATCCAGCAGCAGGGCGGCAACATCCCGGGCATCCGTTCGGGCAAAAACACGGTGGAGTTCCTGGCCCGCACCACCAAGCGGCTGACGCTGTTTGCGGCGCTGTTCCTGGCACTGCTTGCCACCATCCCCTCGTTGCTGTACATCTGGCAGAGCGTGCAGATTCCCTTTGCCGCCTCCTCCATGCTGATCGCGGTCTCCGTCGCCCTGGAAACGGTGCGCCAGATCGAGGCCAACCTGGTGATGCGCAACTACAAGGGCTTTCTGTAAGATTGACCTCCCACACCAACCGATCCCCCTCTGCCCGCTGGGGCAGAGGCGGGATTTTGAGGCAAGAGCGATGAATCTGATCTTTCTGGGCCCGCCTGGTGCTGGCAAGGGCACCCACGCTGTGCGCCTGGCGCACGAGCTGGGCATCCCCCAGATATCCACCGGCGACATGCTGCGCCAGCACGTGCGCAGGCAGACCGCCCTGGGCGTGGAAGCCGCCCGCTACATGGACGCGGGCAAGTTAGTGCCCGATGATGTGATCATCGGCATGGTGCGCGAGCGCCTGCAGCAGCCGGATTGTGCCAAGGGCTATGTCTTCGACGGTTTCCCGCGCACGCTGGCCCAGGCAGAGGCGCTGAGCACCTTTGCCGACATCCACGCCGTGGTTAACCTGCTGGCAGGGGATGACGTGATCATCCGCCGCCTGAGCGGCCGGCGCGTATGCCCGGCGTGCAACGGCACCTTCCACGTGCGCTACCTGAAGGACCCGGCCATCTGCCCGGATTGCGGAGGCGCGCTGGTGCAGCGGGCCGATGATGCGGAGGAAACCGTGCTCAACCGCCTGACGGTCTATCACCGTCAGACTGAGCCTTTGATTGCCTATTACCGCCAGCTTGGTCTGCTGCGGGATGTGGACAGCGCGGGCGAGGTGGATGCGAACTACCTTGACATCAAGAAAGCGCTCAACCTGGCATGATCATCCTCAAGAATGCTCAGCAACTGGACAAGATGCGCGCCGCGGGGCGGCTGCTGCACGACATCATGCAGCGCCTGCGTGAGGTGATCAAGGCGGGGGAAACCACCGCCGCCATCGATGCCTTCGCCGAGGAGCAGATCCGCCGCCACAAGGCCATCCCCAGCTTCCTTAACTACCGGGGCTACCCCAAGTCCATCTGCACATCGCTGGATGACGAGGTGGTGCACGGCATCCCCTCGGACGCCGTGGTATTGCAGGAGGGCAGCATTCTGTCGGTGGACTGCGGCCTGATCCTGGACGGCTGGCAGGCCGACAGCGCCTTCACCGTGCCCATCGGCCAGGTATCGGCCGACAAGCTGGAGCTGATCCGCGTTACCGAGGCCTGCTTCTTTGAAGGCGCTCGCGCCGCCATCGACGGCAACCGCATCGGCGACATCGGCCACGCCGTGCAGGCACTGGCCGAAAGCCACGGCCTGGGCGTGGTGCGCGACCTGACCGGCCACGGCATCGGGCGCAGCATGCACGAGGACCCCTCCGTGCCCAACTTCGGCACCGCCGGCCACGGCGCCCGCCTGCGCGCGGGCATGACCATTGCCATTGAGCCCATGATCACCTTGGGCGGCTGGCGCGTGATGGAGATGGATGACGGCTGGACCATCAAGACCATGGACGGCTCGGCGTGCGCCCACTACGAGCACACCATTGCCGTCACGCCCGATGGCCCCGAGGTGCTCACGCTGCCCGGATTCCGCTTTGATGGGGGACAGGCATGAGCCCCCGGCCGGAGGTGGACGCGTGAAGGCGCCCATCCGTGAAGGAATTGTTGTAATATCACAAAAAGGTCGTGACAAAGGCCGTCCGTTTGTGGTATTATATCAGGTGGACGCTGATTTTGTGCTGATCGCCGACGGGGATGCCCGCAAGGTGGAAAAGCCCAAGAGAAAGCGGCGTAAGCATCTCGCTTCCACCAGATGGGAATTCCCCGACCTGGCGGAGGCTTTTAGCCAGAAGCGCCTGATGGACAGCGATCTGCGCAAGGCCTTGAAGCAGTTGTTCCCCCCAGTATCCGACGCAGCCAAAAAGGAGGACTCATTGTTTGGCCAAAAGTGACGTCATTGAGATCGAAGGCAAGGTAGTAGACGCGTTGCCTAATGCCATGTTCCTGGTAGAACTGCCCAACGGGCACCAGATCATGGCGCACATCTCCGGCAAGATGCGCATGAACTTCATCCGCATTTACCCCGGGGACCGGGTGACCATCGAGCTGTCTCCCTACGACCTGACCCGCGGCCGGATCACCTGGCGCAGCAAATCGTAATTCCGCTGTCACTGACAGCCTACTTTTAAGGAGGTTACCCCATGAAAGTTCGTCCTTCCGTCAAGCCCATGTGCGAGAAGTGCAAGATCATCAAGCGCAAAGGCGCCGTGATGGTCATCTGCGAGAACCCCAAGCACAAGCAAAAGCAGGGCTGATCAGGCATCCGATGGTCATCGTATGGGCGGCTGCCTTTTGATATTCAGAAGGACCATGCGATCTATCATACAATCACTCCGGCAGGCCCAGCGGCCACACGCCGGACACGTACCTAATAAATTGGAGGTGTACCCTACAGATGGCACGTATATCGGGCGTTGACCTGCCAAACGAAAAGCGCATCGAGGTCGGGTTGACCTATATCTTCGGCATTGGCCTGAAGACTGCGCAGGATATCCTGGCCAGCACCCAGATCGATCCCAACACCCGCGTGAAGGATCTGTCCGAGAACGACATCAGCAAGCTGCGCGAATACATCGAGCATCATGTGAAGGTCGAGGGTGATCTGCGCCGCGAGGTCTCGATGAACATCAAGCGCCTGGTGGAGATTGGCTGCTACCGCGGCGTCCGCCACCGCCGCAGCCTGCCCGTGCGCGGACAGAACACCAAGCAGAATGCCCGCACCCGCAAAGGCCCCAAGCGGCAGGTGACCGGCAAGAAGAAGGCGCGCTAAGGCTGCTGCGCTGAGTTAGGCCCTCGAGGCCCGTTGGAGGAGAATCTATGGCACCCAAAGCATCCCTGAAGAAGGTTTCGCGCAAGCGCCGTGAAAAGAAGCTCGTTGAGCGCGGCGTTGTGCATATCCGTTCCTCATTTAACAACACCATCGTCACCATCACCGATACCGCCGGCAACGCACTCAGCTGGGCCTCCTCGGGCGGCATGGGCTTCCGTGGCAACAAGAAGTCCACGCCCTTTGCCGCGCAGATGGCAGCCGAAACTGCTGCCCGCGCCGCGACGGAGTTCGGTCTGCGCACGGTGGACGTATTTGTCAAGGGCCCCGGGTCCGGCCGCGAGGCCGCCATCCGCTCCCTGCAGACCGCCGGGCTGGAAGTCACCATGATCAAGGACGTGACGCCCATCCCGCACAACGGCTGCCGTCCGCCCAAGCGCAGAAGAGTCTAAGAAGGAGGTTTCGTCAGTATGGCAAGATATACAGGCTCCGTTTGCCGCCTTTGCCGCCGGGAAGGCACCAAGCTCTTCCTCAAGGGCGAAAAGTGCTTCTCTCAGA
>JAAZBU010000175.1 GCA_012513645.1 Clostridiales bacterium
ACCTCCTTTGCTTTCGATGCGGTTGCCAGACCAACTCGATTGTAGCAAAGGAGGTTTCTGATAGCTAAAGCTTTTATATTCCACCAGCTCTGCTGGTGGATTTGTGGGCTAAAGCGCACATTCAAAATGCCGCCCGAATGTGGGCGGCATTTTTCTGTATCTGCATATCAAAATCGAATGTGGCTCTCTTCCCCTATGCCCTGGCGCCGTAAATGGCACGCCCGACCCGGACAAGGGTCGCGCCCTCCAGAATGGCCGCAAGAAAACTGTCGGTCATGCCCAGGGAGAGGGTGTCCAGCGGCGCATGCTCGGTATACCGCTGCCTTGCCTGCTCTAGCAGGCGATACATGCCGGCAAAATAGCGCCTGCTTTGCGGCGAGTTGTCAAAAGCCGGCGGAATCGCCATCAAGCCGCGTACGCGCACATGCGTCAGCGCCGCTGCTGCATCCAGCATGGGCCACAACAGCTCCTGAGAGGCCCCTGTCTTGCTGTCTTCCTCGCCTATATTGATCTCAAAAAGAATATCTTGCACGATGCCCTGGCGCTCGGCCTCACGGTCAATGGCATTCAGCAGCCGAAGGCTGTTGACGCTTTGTATCATGTCCATCGCGCCGACTACCCTGCGCACCTTATTGGTCTGCAAATGGCCGATAAAGTGACAGGGTTTGCCCTGGAAGGCATTGGCCTCCAGGTGCAGCTGCATCTCCTGCATGCGGTTTTCGCCAAACAGATCCACCGGGAGCAGCGCGCTGGCCTTGATCATCTGCGCATCCTGTCCCTTGCATACAGCGCACAGCTGTATCTCCTGCGGTGCGCGGCCGGCCTGGGCTGCCGCCTCCGCGATCTGATAGCGAACCTCTGCCACCCTGTCCGCCAGCTGGTTGACATCAAAAGGCTGAGTCATTTCACATCTCCCTGTAGGCTGCTCTCGGCCCACCGATGTATCTGGGGCGGGTGCGGGCACACAAAATACCGGCTTCGCCAATCCTGTTGATGCTCAAACGCACCGGCACGGCCACATGCTTGAGGTGCATGCCGATCAGGGTGCCCCCGATGTCAAGGCCAGCATCTGCCTTTACGTATTCCACCGCGACCGGGTCCTCCATCGCGTCATACGCTGTTACCGCAAAGGCGCCGCCCGCATCGGGCTTGGGCACCACGTTGACCACCTCCAGCTGCAGTGCTTCCGCCGTTTCCCGCTCCACAATCAGGGCACGGTTCAAGTGCTCGCAGCACTGTACTGCCATGCGAATGCCATGCTCCTTGAGCACAGGGCCAATGCCCGCGTAGGCGGCCTGCGCCGCCTGCAAGCTGGAGCCCTTGCCAATACGGGTGCCCACCATCTCACTGGAGGAGCAGCCAATCACCAGCAAATCGCCCGGCCTCAGCTTGGCCTGCTCCAGCAGCTCGTCCATCACTTGCCTCGCCTGCTGCATAATGCCCTCTGTCATGTCCTTGCTCCTTTCTATCAGGTTATGTCTCATATCCTATTGTCTATTATAGCATAATTTGTACAGGTTGATGGATGCCCATACCCTGCTCGGTGACCAGGCAATCATACGCCAGCACCTGCACGCCCGCAGCCTTGGCCGCTCGAAGCGCCTGGCCAAAGGCAGCATGGATGGCATCATTGGGTGAAAAGGCACGTACCGGCCGCATCTGCACCACAAAGAGCACCATGGCCTGATGACCGCTTTCTATACAGGACATGAGGGTATGAAGGTGCTTGACCCCGCGAAGGGTGGGCGCATCAGGAAACATGGCGAGCTCACCCTCCTCCTGTGTGCACCCCTTTACCTCGATAAACAGGCTGGTATCTGCCTGCTGAACATGAAAATCAAGGCGAGAATCCCCAAAGGAAACCTCCATGCGGACTTTGGCCGATGGAAACATCTGTTGCAAAAACAGCCCTGCGGCCCGGTTGGGCGCCTGGCTGTCAATGTTGACCAGCATATCTCCCTTGTATACTGCTACCAGATCATAGGCCGTCTTGCGGGCCGGATTTTGCGATTTGGACAAGATCACCTGGGCCCCCGGCAGAAGCAGCTCCTTCAGTCTGCCGGTGTTCTTGACATGGCAGATGACCTCCCCGCCCTCCGCCTGCGCTGTTGCGATAAAACGATTGGATCGCGCAACAAAACTCGCATGGACGACTTCATCGTACAGCTTGCAAAACATATTCATCGGTGCCTTTTCGGTCAACAGCCCGATCGCGCCCTACCTCCACCTTGCGTACAAAATGGCCTGCGCCCAGCTGAAGTTTTCATCCGGGCGGTAGTCCGCCAGATCCGGGGAAAAGGCATCATAATAGGTATTGGAGTACAGGGGCAGCAGGGGCAGCTGATCCACCAGACGCTGCTGAAAGCGCTGCCACTTCAGTTGGTAGGTAAGGGCATCGCCCGGCTGTGTGCGGCGCATCTGCTCACCCAACTCAGCCAGCAGCTCATCCCCGGCGCCATCGCCCAGCCTCTCCTGGGGCAGCCTGCGGCTGAGCGGATCAAACACCATGCCAAAGTTGGACCCCAGGAACATCAGGTCGTACACCCTGGCCGTCTGCCGGTAGTAGTGGGTGAAGAACTCCGCCGTCTCCAGGCGGTCGACCAGCAGCGTGCCGCCAACGCGGCGCAGGTTATCCCCCAGGTGCTTGGCCACATACTCCGCGATGGGGTTATCCTGGGCGATGGCCATGCGCAGGGTCAGCGGCTCCAGCGCATCATTGACCCCTTATTTGTAACGCTGTGCGCCCCGGGCCGTGTTCATCGCGCGGCCATTTTCGCCGTAGGCCCAGCCATCCTCCACCAGCAGTTTCTGCCTGGTTTGCATTGTAGGCATAGAGGTCGAGCAGCTGCTGCAACTCCCGCTCCCGGCCGCGGGCCATCTCCTGCCCCAGGCCGTAGTAGCCATATACCGGCTTGCCGTTGGATCTGAGCGCCTGCTCCACAATGCGCAGGCGGTTGACCAAGGAGGCAATGGCGCGCCGCAGGGACAGCGAGGCAGTCGGGCCTTCATCGCCTGCAAAGACCACAAAGGCCAGCCCTCTCCGGTCATAATCCTGCACCTGAATCTTCTTTTGCACGGCGGCACGCCTGACCTGAACAATCGCCTGGTGCCAGGTCATTTTGTTAATCAGGTCAACTTGGCCCGCCAGCAGGGCATCCACCATTTCGTCGTTGCGGGCCTCTGTCAGCCGGATCCGCTCGATGGATGGCCGCTGGCCCTGATGGTCTCCCTTATAGAAGGGGTTTCGCTCAAAAGCGGCCTCGCCCGCTGCCGCGTCATAGCTGAGGAGGCGATAGGGCCCTGCACTCACTGCAGGATGGCTCACATAGCCGTTATCGCCAAACAGCCTGTCCTGCAGGGCCTGCTGGTTGACATTCCCATCAAAGGCAAGCCCCTGGCCATCATCGGTCAGTTGTATGCCCGGCAACAGCACCTCCATCGGGTAAGGCACAATGTCGATCAGGTTCAACTCGTAGTAATACGGAAGGAAGGCAGCATCAATGGTGAGCGACAGCGCATGCTCGTCCAGCAGGCGCAGCCCCTGCAGCGCGGGCGACTTTCCTTGCGCATAGGCTTCATAGCCAAGGATGGCCTCATAGCTGCGGCTGTCGCTGTGGCTGAGCGCGCGCAGCTGCGGGCCGGCCAGCAGCAGCACGCTGCCCGCGTAATCCCGGGCGGTGATGGGGCTGCCGTCAGAAAACCGCAGGTCGTCCCATAGCGTCAGGGTGTAGGTCACATTGCCCTGGGCATCAGCCACCCGATGATGATGTTTGACCACTGTCGGGTTGATGCCCAGGCTGCCATCCCCATGATGAGCAACCGTGTTCAAGCCATGCAGCAGCGTGCGCACATCCACATCCGATGTGGTGTTGCCCCACCTGTCGGTAAAGAACATACCGGTGAGCTTGGTGGGGTTGGCCACCACCAGCTCGCGCGGCTCATCCTGCGCATTTGCGGCAGCGCCTGTTGTCAGCAGCATCAGCACGGCCAGCAGCCATGCGGTCATTTTGTGTAACATACCATACTCTCTTTTCACGTCAGACTACTCCACGGTATCACCCACGTTGAAATACACGGGGGCAGAAGGTATTGGGGTGCCTGGCCCGGGCAGATACAGCTTGATGATTAATTCGCCTGTCGGGCTAGCTGGCAGCAGCGCAACGGCCTTGGGCAGTCGCACGCGATACATACCGGCATTCTCCAGCACCACATGGTATGTGCCTTGCATCAGCCCATCCACCAGGATGCTGTTGCCAAGGCCGGGTTTGATGAGGAAGGCCTGCCCGTTGGGATAGCTGGGCCCATACAGCACAACGGAGAATAGAACATTGGGGTACACCTGCCTGCCATCCGCATCGAACACCTGCACGCCCAGCGTCAGCTGGCACGCAGCCTGCTCCTGGAAGATGGCCTCCAGCCCGCCCGTCGGTTTTGCGTAGGACAGCGTGATGGGGTTGGGCAGCTTGATGGTATAGGCAGGGTCATTCGCCTCCAGGCGATACTCGCCATGTGCCAGGCCGTCCAGCACCGGGAAGGGCTTTACGGTGGTGATGGACACCTGCTTGCCATTGGGGAAGCTGGGGCCGTATACCGTCACAGTCACCTGGCGTCCATTGGGTACAGGGTTGCCGCTTGCATCCAGCACCTGGGCTGAGATGGTGAGCGCACCGTTCGCCTGCTCGCGCAGGACAGCGTGCAGGGCATCCTCCCGGTGGTCCCGGGTCAGGGTGACCGGCTTGGGCAATGTTACGGCGTAGGCGGTGTCCTTGACCTCCATGCGGTATTCGCCATACTTCAGGTCTTTGAGCACCGGGAAGGGCTGGCCGGTGATAATCTCCACCACCTTGCCCTCCGGATAGCTGGGACCATACACCGTGACAGACACCTTGCGCCCGTCAGGCACAGGCTTGCCATGCACATCCAGCACCTGAGCGGATACCGTCAGCGAGCCGATCGGCCTCTCCTGAAAGATGGTATCCAGGGTGCTTGTCTTGTTGGTGATGGACAGCGTCACCGGATCCGGCAGCGTGATGTCGTAATTGGGGTCATCTGCCTCTACCCGGTAGTCGCCATAGATCAGGCCGTCAAATTCGGGGAAGGGCTGGCCGGTGGTGATTTCTACCTGCTGGCCTTCCTGCGGGAAGCTGGGGCCAAACACCGTCACCATTACCTTCTGGCCATCGGGCACGGGGTCCCCATTGAGGTCATTCACCTGGGCAGATACCGTCAGCTTGCCCAGGGGCCGCTCGGTCAGGGTGATATCCACATGGCCATTCTTATCGCCCATGGAGAGGGACACCGCCGGCCCGATGTCGATGATGTAGTCCTTTTCAAGCTCCGCCAGTTCGGCCAGGGTGATGGCATACTCGCCATACGCCAGGCCGGTACGCTCCCACTGCATGTCGTGGGTCAGCGCCACCGCCCTGCCGCCTTGCTCATAGGCAGGGCCGGTAACAATGGCGTCAAATACCCGCGCATCAGGCACCGGGTTGCCTTGGGCGTCGTACACCATCAAGGTGCTGGTCAGCACACCCAGCGGTTTCTCCGTGTTGGTGATGATGATATGGCCATGCTTGTTCAGCGGGTGCAGGGTAACAGCAGGGGTGATATGCGTGTAATAATCGCTGCTGTAATCCTCCTCCGTTACGCTGTATGTGCCGTATACCATCCCTTCGCCTTGCAGTGGTAGGGTACGCGCGCTGCCGCCCGGCAGCGTCATCTTGGTGCCGAACTCCCCAAGTTCCGGGCCAAACACCGTGATCACAAAGCGCCTGTCATCCTTCTCCTGGGTGATGACGTTGCCCAGGGCATCCTTGAGCACTTTTTCAATGGTCAGCTTGGCCAGGGGCTTTTCTGTATTCTTGACGGCGGCCTTGCCAAACAGCTCGGTCTCCCCGGTGTCCGCGTTATAGCCCAGCACAATGGGTTTGGGGTTGGTGACAATATAGTCGTCCAGCTGGTACCCATCGGCCGGCAGTTCTTCCACGGTGTAGGTGCCCAGCGGCAACCCGCTGAGGATGATCTCATCGCCCTTGGCAGGCAGCTTGATGACTGAGCCCTGCGCGTATTCGCCCGGGCCGGTCAACAGCACCTCAAAGTCCGCCGGCTCCGGGTTGGAGGCCCCGGGCTCACCCAAGGTGTTGATGACCTGCTTGCTCAGCGTCAGCTGGCCGATGGACTGCTCCTGGTTGGTAATGTAAACAGCCTGTTGATACTTCTCGTGTATGCCCGGCTCCAGCGTGAGGATAACCGCTGCATAGTCGCCCTCAGGCGTGCCGTCCTCAAGCAGGCTGTAGCCCGTGGTGTAGGCACCGGTATCATCCAGCTCCAGCACAATATACTCGCCAAAGGGCAGGCCGGTGATGGTGACAGGTTCCGCCGCATAGGGGGATATATCCCGGATAATGGAATCCGCCAGCTGTTCCCCATCCACCAGCACGGTAAAAGTGCGCCCGTCATCGGCCATCGGGTTGCCATCGGCATCCAGCAGGTATTTGTGCAGGGTGATTTCTCCGGCCTTTTTCTCCCGGTTGATCAGCGTCACCTCGTCAACCGGGTGGCGTACAGTCAGCGTGACCTCTATGTAGTCCTGCCCCTGGGGGTATGCGGGCATGTCATACAGATCGCTGACCTTTTTGCCCAACACGTCGGTATCCACTTCGCTGATGCGGTAGGTGCCCAGGGTAAGCTCTGTCAACTGGGTACCGGCATCGTAGTTGCTCCATACGGTTTCTTCACTTGTTTTTTCCGCCAATGCTTCGGCAGTATCCCAAGGATAGACGGGCCCGGTCACCTTAAAGGTGAATGCGCGCTTGTCAACCTCCACTTCCCCGGGTTCATCGGGGAACAGCTTGTTCTTGAGCAGAATGCCCTGATAATCCTCAATCAGCTTATACAGCGTCAGCTGGCCAATGCGCCTCTCCTGGTTGGTAACCGACAAGGTTCCCTGCTTTTGAGCAACCGTCAGGCTGACTGTTCTGGATGCGGGGCTGTACAGCGCTGTTTCATACAGGGCGGGGTCAATGTCATCCTCTATGATCGTATAGTCACCATGGGCAAGATGCTCAAATACCTTGCTCTCCCCGGCCTTGAGCACTGCCTCCCGGCGATAGCCGTAGGGCCCGGTCACAATGATGGTGAACTCCCGCGCCAATGGGTCGGGATAGGCGATCGTTCCCTCCGTGTCCTTCTGCCCATAGGGGATGCCGGACGCGTCCAGCAGGTGCTTGGTGATGGTCAGCTGACCGTCTCGTTCATCGGCAGTCAGGAAGTGGTTGTGCACCTTGTATGGATCGGCATCCGGGTAAGGCTTCTGCAAGAAGTTGATAGGCGACCAGCCTTCCTCCCCTTCGGGGCCAACCTCCTTCACAGAGTAGATGTAGTCTACGCCGTCGTCATCCTTCAATGGCACGGTCCATGTAAGCGTCAGCACAGCGGCATCGGCAGGCAGCTCCTGCCGCGAGTCGGCCACCAGCACCGGGCTCGTGCCTGCATCGATGGTGCGGTACAGCTGCATCCAAATGTTCTGCCGGGCCATCCGATAGGCATCGGGGTAGAGCAGCGCCGACGCTTCATCCACATGCCACTCCTTGGTGGCGGTGATGGGGCCGACAGGCGGGTCGTATGTGTTCGTGATGGTGGTCTCAAAGCGCCCTGTCACATCGTTGTATCCGTCTGTTTGATCGGAAACCTTGTAATGCTCGGGCGGCGCCTCCACGACCTGACCTGCCCCAAGCGTACCTTCCACTGCGTAGTAATTGTAGGTTCGGCCATAGAAATCGCTGGCAGGCAACGAATCGAAGTTCAATTGCCAAACATGGGGGTCGGCCTTAGTGCCGCTTTCGCTTCTTTCAATTAAGTGCTGCCTGCCGGGTTCAACCACATCTATGGTATCGCCGTTCTCGTCCAGCGCCTGATAGCTGCGCATCAGCACCACATCGACGGCTTGCGGGTACGGCTTCGGGCCGTTTATCCAACGCTTTTCCACCTGAATTTCGACATTTGGCGGGGTATAGCGGTTGGTGATAGGATCGCCTGAAAGCACATATTGCTTCGTTCCTGCTTCAGGCCAAGTGACGGCATTGTGGCCATAGTCTGCCACATACCAATCGGGTACAACACGTTCGGCAGCATAGTAGTAATACTTAACTCCTGTGCCATCATAACCATCCAGGTTGCTCCACTTGTAGCGGTAATAACTTTCCAGGTTAGTGTCTAACGTTGGGTCTGCCGAAGCCATCTCATCAGTGATATCTTCGACCACCAACGTATATTCGCCATCCGGCACGAGGCTGGGCTCGGTATCCTTTCTGGTCATTCAATACAGTTTTACCAGCGATGTATTTCCGCTATGACCATGTGCTGTATCCAGCTTGCCACCCTGCCAGATTTTGATGGTTTCAAACTCCGTGTTGGATGGATATATCACCCTGTTGTACAGCGTATATTCCTGCTCGGGATTGTCCACACCTACAGTTATGGTGAAACTATTGCCGGCGACTCCAAAGGAATCGGCATGGTTTGCGCCTGTGTCAGACCATGTTTCATCGGCAATCAGGCCGGGGCGAACGCGCGCCTCAAACCCCAGGTTTGTCTCATACTGGGTGCCCAGATAGCGAGGCATAAACTCGCTCAAACTATAGGTGCCGTATTTCAGGCTATCCGTTGCACCAAACTCCGTTTGTCCAACGCCCGGATGGTTTGGATCGCCCACATAATGTTCCGTATCCTGCTCAGTCTTTTCAGGGTCAAAAGGCGTTCCATTGGTCGTAACCACCTGGGTAAGCCCATCCGTTGAGTCACCACCTGACAAGATCATGGTAATGTCACGGGTGATGGTGTGTTTGGTGCCGTCCTGATTAAACAACACCTTTTTGATCGTAATCTTGCCGTTTCGCTTCTCCTGGTTGACCAGGGTGAAGGCGCCTTCACGATTATCAATGGACAGGGTGATGGGTTCATCCGCACCGGTGCCCCGGATTGACTGGTTCCAATCATATTGATATGTATCTTCTGTGTAGGCATTGCCATCTTCATCCACCTCAAGGATGGCGTATTTCCCATACACCAGTCCCGTGAATGCATCCTGTGCGTCCGGCAGGGTGATGGCCTTATCATTGGACAGGGTGATGATTTTTCCATCCGGATAGCTGGGGCCGGTTACCTTCACATCGAATGTTCGAGTTGCGTCCGCAGGCAGAATGTTGCCATCGCTGTCCTTCAGCTGTTTTTCGATGGTCAACTTGCCCAGCGGCTTCTCCTGGTTGATAAATCTCACCGTGGCCTTGTGCGCGTCCGGATTGTCCGCATCATAGGCCTTGACGGTCGCCTGGGCGTCCTGTGTGGAAATCACATAGTCGCTAAGCACCTGGCCGCCGGTTGCGTCCACCTCCCGGAAGGTGTAGGTGCCAAAGCGCGCCTTGGTGGTCACGGTAGTGGTCACATCCGCGCCGTTCTCATCCACGTTTATCATTTCAAAGGTGCCGCGCACCGTAGTCTCCGGCGCGGGGCCGGTCACCTGCACAAAGAAGCTGCGGGGTTCGGTGATCTTCGTACCATCGGCTGCCAGCACCTGCTTGGTCAGGCGCAGCTCGCCCACATCCTTCTCCCAGTTGGTGATGGTTACCGACCCCTCGGGCCTTGCCATGGTCAGGGTCTGGGTGGCGCTGGTGGGGCTGTAGTAGGGGGTATAGTGGTCTGGTACCGAAATTTCGGACAAAGCATTCGTGTGGGTACCTCCTCGTCGTAGGTAACCAGTCAATAATTTACGAAGCAACAGGGCGGTCAAAGTGGTACATCTCGTACTCCACAGGGGGCAGG
>JAAZBU010000003.1 GCA_012513645.1 Clostridiales bacterium
CGCAGTAGCCCCAGCCCCATTGGTCCCCGTCGCCCTCCTGGCCCACGCTGCACGTGCCCACGTCCTCGCCAGTCTCCCTTTCCGCGGCGATGAACATGAACTGATCTTCCCAGTCATCCATGTCGGCGATATCCCGGCGCAGGTCGTCCCCATCCGCATACGGACGGTCACCCAGGTAGCGGCCCACCTGCGGGTCGCCCCAGAGCGATGCCGCAAAATCGGCATCGGCCAGCCGCATGCGCCGGATGCGCAGGTGCGGTGTGTCAATATCCTGCCAAACTTCCATCATAAAAACAGCCTCTTTCGAATTTCCTGCTTCATGCGCTTGTTGCGCTCCACCATCAGCAGCATCAGGGCGATGACATCCAACGGGATGGTGGCATAGATGCTCCACCCCAGGCGGATGGGTGCCCCGGCATACAGGCTGATAAACACCTCCACCAGCAGCAAAAAGATGCCCAGGATGGCGCAGCAAAGCGCCACGCGGTCCAGCAGCGGCCACTCCAGCCGCCGCAGGGCGATGATGGCGCCGGACAGCGCCGCGCCGCTAAGCAGCAGCAGCGGCAGCACCAGCCGCGCGAACCAGTGCAGCCCGCCCGTCATCAGGGCGATGAGCAGCAGGTACGCACCCAGCGAGATGAAATTCACCGCCACATAGGCGTACGGCCGGGAGAACTTGAACAGCAGCGGCACCACCACCCAGCAGTACAGCAGCACCAGCGCGCCCACCACATAGGGCGACCAGCGCATGCCCCCACCGTCCACAAAATCCACCAGCAGCACAATCAGCGCGGGCACGGCCATCACCATGGCGGCCAGCTGCCGGGCATAGCGGCGGTCGATATGCGCGTCCTTCACATCCACGGTCTCGGGGTAGGGCAGCTGCTCGGGGCGCTCCCACGCGCAGCGCGGGTTCACCACCTCGGTGCCGCACAGGGGGCAATCCTTTTCGCTGGAGGCCAGCTCCACGCCGCAATGTACACAATAGCTCACCCTGTCATCCTCCTGTTGCTCTCTACCGTCACGTGCAGGCCATCCCGCACCATGGCGGTGAGCACCCGCTGCTCCAGCGTTGCCTCCCGTATGGTCTTGCTGAAGTTGATAAACGTGCGCCCGTTCACGCTGACGCAGCCGATGGAAACCGGGTTGCTGCGCCCACCGCCGATGATGAAATCCATGCGCGTGACCCGCCGGGCCATGACGTCTGGCAAGGTGATGAGGCCCAGGTTGCTCATCACGCTGGTGAAATAGCGCTCGCCCGTCAGCGCGTACATCAGGCGCAGCACCAGCGTCTTCAAAAACAGCGGCGCCAGGCGCAGCAGGCGCGATTGCTCGGCGTGCACATTGCCCGAAAACCGGGCGTTGATCAGCTGCTCACCGGTTTCATAGCCCATGTAATGCTTCACCTGGTTGAGGATATCGTCAAACGAATACGCCCCGTAGCGCTGGTAGATGGGCATGTTGATGTAGCTGGAAAAATTGCGCAGCGTGCGCGAGGGATAGTAGCGCCGCAGGTTGACCGGCATGCTGAGCTTGACCGGCTTTTTGGCGCGCCGGGGGCTTTTGTCCTGCCGGGCGATGTGCACCAGCGCCTGCAAGATGTGCGCCGCCAGATATGTATTGACCGATACACCGTGCGCCTTCGCTTTCTGGGCCAGGGCTGCGGTATCGGTCATGCCGGTGACAACCTGCAAATAATCCCGCTCGGCCGGGGTACCGCGCAGGGGGTAGGCCGCCTCCTCGCTGCGGGGGCGGGCGGCTTGGCGCGCGTATTTGGGGAAGCTGTCCTCCCACTCGGCCGGATCGGGCTTGTCGCGCAAATCCAGCACAAGGGGCGTGGGCGGCACGCGGTGCCCGTGCTTCAGCCGCAGGTATTCAGCCGTCAGCGTCAGCAAAAAGGTCATGGTGCCGGTGGCGTCGGCCAGCACGTGGAAAATCTCCACCGCGATGCGTGCCTCGTGCACCCGCACGCGAAACATGAAGTGCCCGTCCCGCCCGCGGCTTAATGGCATGCAGGGGTTGGCCGCGTCATCCTGGATGGTGGGCACCGCGTCCTGCTGCTCCAGGTAAAACCAGAACAGCCCGCGCCGCAGCCGGTAGCCGAAGTAGGGCAGGCG
>JAAZBU010000024.1 GCA_012513645.1 Clostridiales bacterium
ATTGTGGTGGTGACCGACGGCGGCATCATCCGCGACGCCATGCTCCATGTGTCCGACATGCTGGACCATGACGGCCTGTACGCCATCAGCCGCATGCTGTCTGACCGCCTGCGCGGCCAGACGCTGCGCGAGGCGCAGAAGCTGCTCAAAAGCTTCTCCCGCCAGGCGCCGTTGGATCCTCAGGTGCTCGGCGGCATCGCCGAGCTGGCCGCCCAGCTGGAGCGGCAATCCGCCAGCGACAGCCTGCGCGTGGCCGGCAGCCACAACATGCTGCGCTACCCCGAATACGCCGATGTGAACAAGGCGCGCGACATGATGAGCGCCCTGGACCAGACGGACAGCCTGCTCAGCCTGCTCAAGGCAGACGCTGACGGCGGCCTGTCGGTGCGCATCGGCCCGGAGAGCGGCCTGCCCCGCATGGCCGACCTGTCCATCGTGACCTGCTCGTACGAGATGGGCCGCGGACACCGGGGTGCCATTGGGGTCATCGGCCCCACCCGCATGCCCTACCGCGAGGTGCTGGATACCCTGTCGGTCGCCGGGCGCACCCTGAGCCAGATATTGATTACCCCCAACGACGAATGACCCGGAGGAACGAATGAAGACAAGCAAACGGCAGACCAACCCGGATGCCCGCGCCGGCCAGCAGGAGCCGCTGCCCCAGGAGCAGCCCGCCCAGGACGCGCCCCAGCATGAAGCCGCCCAGGAGGAGGCCATGCAATCCCTGGAAACGCGCCTGAGCCAGGCCGAGACCCAGCGCGACGAGTACCTCACCATGGCCCAGCGCGTGCAGGCGGACTTTGACAACTTCCGCCGCCGCAACCAGAGCGTGCGGGCCGAGGCCTTTGAAGATGGCGCCGCCAGCTTCATCAAGACCATTTTGCCCGTCTGCGACAACCTGGAGCGGGCGCTGGCCACGGAAAGCAGCGACGAGGCGCTGTGCAGCGGCGTCAAGCTGGTGCAAAAGCAGCTGTTAGAGGCGCTGGAAAAGCGCGGCGTAACCGTCATCGACCGGGTGGGCCAACCCTTTGACCCCCGGCTGGAGGATGCCGTTACCCAGGGCACGCCCGAGGAGGGCGAACCCGGCACAGTAGCCCAGGTATTTTTGAAGGGCTATCAGCTGGGGGATCAGGTGCTTCGCCACGCGATGGTCAAAGTGATCGTCGCCTGAGACATACAATAGATAGCAAACAATCAATCCAAATAAAGAGAGGAAACACACATGAGCAAGATTATCGGTATTGACCTTGGCACCACCAACAGCGTTGTGGCGGTCATGGAAGGCGGCGAGCCCGTCGTCATCACCAACCCCGAAGGCGGCCGCACCACGCCGTCCGTTGTGGCCTTTGCCAAGGATGGCGAGCGCCTCATCGGCCAGATCGCCAAGCGCCAGGCCATCACCAACCCGGACCGCACCATCTCCTCCATCAAGCGGAAGATGGGCACCGACTATAAAATCTCCATCGACGGCAAGGACTATACCCCCCAGGACATCAGCGCGATGATCCTGCAGAAGCTGAAGCAGGACGCCGAGGCCTACCTGGGCGAAACCGTCACCCAGGCCGTCATCACCGTGCCCGCGTACTTCTCCGACTCGCAGCGCCAGGCCACCAAGGACGCCGGCCGCATCGCGGGCCTGGAAGTGATGCGCATCATCAACGAGCCCACGGCAGCCAGCCTGGCCTACGGCCTGGACAAGGAGCACAGCCACAAGATTCTGGTCTACGACCTGGGCGGCGGCACCTTTGACGTCAGCCTGCTTGAGATCGGCGACGGCGTGTTCGAAGTGCTGGCCA
>JAAZBU010000025.1 GCA_012513645.1 Clostridiales bacterium
GACCTACGCCATCCAGTCCGGCCGCGAGGTGCGCATTCTGGTCAAGCCCGACGACGTGAACGACGACGGCACCCGCATCCTGGCCAAGGAAGTGGCCAAGCGCATCGAGAAGGAGATGGAGTTCCCCGGCCAGATCCGCGTGAACGTCATCCGCGAGACGCGCAGCGTGGAGTACGCCAAGTAACAATCCGTATGACCAACTTTCAGCCCGGTGAGCATGCGCTTGCCGGGCTGCTCTATACTGAACGAATGAGTTAACGCACAGATGGCCGAAGGATTTTTTCGTCTGCGCGAAGCTGAATGAAGGAGGCGTAGCGGCGCCTACACTGACTGAAAGAAGCAAAGCGAAGGCGGAAAAAGACGAGCCCATCGAAGCGTTAAAGATTGAGTTCAGTATTACTGCTCCCTTGTCCTGTGGCCTCCTCCTTGTTATACTATCAACAAACATAAGGTATCCGAGGGGTCTTATCCAATGCGGAGGAGGGAATATGTGATGAAGGGCATGCTTGCCGTTGTGATCCTGTGCGCCCTGCTGCTGGGCCTGGTGCCCGCCCCGGCGCGGGCGGCCAACCTGTACATCATCCCGGACAGCAACACCCGGCTGCTGACCGAGGCCGAGCTGTGGGAGTGGCAGTACGATGCCCTGGCCTACATCCTCAACGAAATCTTCGCGCGCCACGGCTTCCCCTTTGACCCGGACGGGCGGTTCGCCCCCTGGTTCAACAGCCAGAGTTGGTACCGCATGAACCCCAGGCTGACCAAGGCCGAGTGCTACAACCGCCTGAGCAACCTGGAGTGGAAAAACGAGCAGCTGGTCAAGCAGGTGCGCCAGCAGATGCGCGACCAGGGCACCAAGAACCCGGGCGGCAAGACGCTGTCCGGCCTGGACCCGGACCTGCTCAACATCCCCTGGCCGTTTGAAGAGTACCTGTTCACCCCCAACCAGCGGCTGCCGGTATACAGCGGCCCGGGCACCCACTACCTGCGCGGGGCCAAAGGCAAGGCCGTCACCAGCACCAACGGCACGGTGTATGTGGGCGGCACCGAAAACGGCTGGGTGCTGGTGCTGTACCGCACCAACAACGGCGCCGCGCGCGTGGGCTATGCCGAGGCCAGCGGCATCAAGGATACGGTGTACGGCACCTTCCCGGCCTATGTGCCGACGCCGGCCATCATCACGCAGGATTGCCCCATCACCGATGACCCGGTGGGTGCTGGCGCGCCGCTGGCCCAATTACGCGAGGGACACCCGGTGATGTACCTGTTCCCCATGAGCAACAACAGCGTCTGGGCCTATGTGGAGGCCAATACCGACCAGGGCCTGCTGCGCGGCTGCGTGCCGCTGAACAGCATCCGGCTGAAGTAACAAATATTACTGGAGGTTTTCCGATGAATCACACCCGCCGCATCCTGTGCCTGCTGCTGACTTTGCTGCTGCTGCCCGTATTGCCCGCCTCGGCCCAGTTGGCGCACGACCGGGCGGAAAAGCTGCACGCGCTGTCCCTGCAGCTGCTGGAACACATCCGCGAAGGCCAGGAGGACGAGGCGCTCACCATGATGGACGAGGCAACCGCCGCCGCCCTCAAGGGCCAGGTGACCGCCCTGTGGCAGCAGCTGGCCCAGTCCGGCGGAGACTACTTGGGCGATGGATACTACCGCGGCGTGTTAGCCAATGGCTATGAAACGCTGGAGATGACGCTGTCGTTCAGCAGCCTGTCGCTCATTCAGCGCACCAGCTTTGACGCGCAGGACCGGGTGATCGGCCTGTTCTTCGCGCCGGGGGCAGTCACCCCGCCCGAATTCATGCCCGAGGCCGTGCAGGAAGTACCCCTCACCGTGGACGCGGGCACGGGCTATCCGCTGTCCGGCCTGCTCACCACGCCCAAAGAGGGCCCCATCCTCGCCGGGCTGGTGCTGGTGCAGGGCAGCGGCCCCTCCGACCGGGATGAGGCGGTGGCGGCCAACGCCCCCTTCCGCGACCTGGCCTGGGGCCTGGCTGGGCAGGGCATCGCCGTGCTGCGCTATGACAAGCGCACCTACACCTACGGCACGCGCATGGCGCAGGAGCCGGATTTCGCCCGCCTGACCGCCCGGGAGGAAGTGGTGGAGGACGCCGTGGCCGCGCTCAACCTGCTCAAGGGACAGCAGGAGCTGGCGGACAAGCCCGTGTACCTGTTAGGGCACAGCCTGGGCGCCATGCTGGCGGCCTACATCGGCCAGCAGGGCGGCGACCCGGCCGGCTATGTGCTGCTGGGCGGCACGCCGCGCAAGCTGTGGGAGGTCAGCGCCGAGCAAAACCTGGCCGTGGCACAGGAGTTGGAAAAGGCGGGCGAGACCGCCAAGGCCCAGGAAATCCGCGCCTTTGTGGATGCCGAGGTGCAAAAGGGCAAGGCCCTGGCCGACCTCACCGACGAGCAGGCCCTGACCGTCACCGTGATGGGCCTGGGCGCCTGGTACCTGCGCCACCTGCAGGGCGTGGACGCGGCTGCCCTGCACCTTGAGGACGGCAAGCCCGTGCTGGTGCTGCATGGGGAGAGCGACCGCCAGGTCACCATGGAGGACTATGCCCTCTGGCAGGAGCGGCTTAAGGGCCACCCGGATGCCGTCTTCATCGCCTACCCCGGCCTCAACCACCTGTTTGGCGCCTATCAGGGCGAGCCCGTGCCCTTCAGCCAGCTGGTCAGCGTGGAGTACGCCCAGCGCACGCCCATCCCCCGGCAGGTGATGGATGACATCGCCGGGTGGATCGCCAAGCACGCGCAATAGCCTTCCCCTGTCAGCAATATATATGCCCGCAACCCCATGGCAACACGGGTTGTTCTTATCTAATCATTAATATATTGACAACAATCTAATATTCAATTATCATATGCCTATCACATCCGTGGAGGCAGATATGAAAAAGCCCGATCTTAGCATCATCACGCACCGGGAACCCAACTACTACGCCGAGGCAGTCCAGCTGATGCTCTCCTTCTTCTGGGATCAGAAAGAACTGTGTGAAGGAGCCCCGGCATGGGAAGACGGTCATCTGATCCGACGGTTTGATCGCTTTATACTGCCCCCCGGGCAAATTGATCAAGCGTTTCCCGATGTCATCACCTATCTGCACCTGTGCCGCAAGGAAGCCCGCCCTTTTCTGGAGGCAGAGCAGCACCTGAACTCGCTGCTTGAGTTCCGCCTGAGCGGCATGGCTGAGGATGTGCAACAGGAGCCCTTTTTGGCCTCCGCGTTCAGCCTGGTCGATGTTGAAAGCAGCCGGTTGCTCACCAAGCCGCTTTTTATCAGGGGATGCCTGCTCCATCTGTACACCAACTCCATGGCAAGCGGGATGGGTACAGACCTGGAAAGCGACGAGGCGCAGGCTTATTTCGAGCGCATCAGCAACCCTGACAGCTTCAACATGGCGCAGATCATGAAGGCGGTAGACCAGCTCCATATCAGCGATACCCAACGCATGGTGTTGCTGCGGTTCTTTCAGGATATTGACAGCTGGTACCTGCGCCTGAGCGCCCTGCTGATACAGCTGGAAACCATCTGCCAGGCACATTATCCGCTGGTGGCAGACCGGTTTCTGTCCAAGGCCTCCGCGCTGGACGGCAAGGGCGACAGCGCGCCGCTCTCCCAATGGCTTTCACGCATGAACTTTGATGTCCTTTCCACGCAGGAACCCATCCACCTTTGGCCGACCATCATCAGCTACAACTCCCTGTCCTTTCGCCTGTCGCCGTGGCAGCATACCCGTTCGCAGATTCATGCCGGCATCCTGTTTGATGAACTGTCAGACCTGCAGGATGCTCAGCGCGCCCGGGAAGACCTGACGCAGGAACAGTTGAAGGCCCTGGCCGATCCATCCCGCATGAGCATTGTGCGGTTGCTCTCTCAACGCCCATGGTATGTGCAGGAGCTGGCCGATCAACTGAACCTGACGCCAGCCACCCTGTCGCACCACATGCGCATTTTATCAGGCGCCTTGCTGGCGGGCGTGCACATGCAGGGCCGGCGCAGCTACTACCACCTCAACGCGCAGGAGCTGGCCGCCCTGTCGGACGACCTGGGCGCCCTGGCCGGGCGGGCAAAGGAGGGCGCGCAATGAGCCAGACAACGCAAGTCGCCCCGCAGCGGAGCAACCTGGCGGTGGAGCTGCTGGACCAGGACAGGCGCAAGGCCTACCTGCACAGCCGCCCCCGCAAGCTGATGAACACGCTGGCGCGCATGTACCGCCCGGTGCTCAAAAACCGCCGGCTGGTGGCCGCCTCGGCGGCCTATGCACTGGCGGCCGGCCTGCTGCCGCTGCTGGGCGTGGGCGTGATGCACACGCTGGCCGGGCTGCTGGCCGCCCCCGGCGCCACGCCCCGGGGCATGCTGCTGGCGGCGGGCATCTACGCGCTGGGCTTTTTCGTGCTCAGCGCCGCCAGCACGCTGCTGAAAAACCGCAACTACACCGGCTTTGCCAGCCTGCGCATCCGGCTGCTCAACGCGGCGCTGGACCGGGAGATGACCATGGACTACGGCCTGTTTGAAAGCCCGGGCTTCATGGATGACGTGGGCGGATGGAGCCGCGCGCTGAGCAGCAACAACGCCGGGCTGGAGGGCACCTACCACAAAATCTTTGAGATGGGCGGCACGCTGGTGTCCGCCCTGGGGCTGGGCGCGCTGCTGGCGCTGGCCAGCCCGTGGATCACCTTGGCCGGCCTGGCCTTTGTGGCCGTGACCTACGCGGCACAGGCCCATGTAAGCCGCTACAAGCACGCCCGCCGGGAGGAACTCAGCCGCCTGCTGCGGCAGATGGACAACCTGTCGCGCGAGGCAGCCGACTTTCGCGCCGGCAAGGACCTGCGCCTGTACGACATGGCCGGGCGCTTTCGGGCGACGTTTGCGCCGCTGCTGCAAGCCAACCGCAAGCTGTACAAGGCCTTTACCCAGCGGGAGGTGCAGCTGTCGGTGCCCGAATCCCTGGCGCTGGCCGCCATTGACCTGGCGGGCGCGCTGCTGCTGGCCCGCGGCTACCTGTCGGGCCGCATCACGCTGGCCCAGTTGGTGATGCTGCTCACGGCGCTGTCCCTGTTTGCCCGCACCATGCAGGAGCTGGCCGGGCAGCTGGCCGCCATCAAGGATCAGACCCGCTATGTGGACGACACCATGGACTTCATCGACGCGGACCTGCAGTCCCGCGGGGGTACGGGCAGCGTGCCCGGCACCGGCCCGGTGGAGGTAATATTTGAGGATGTGTCCTTCCACTACCCCGGCCACGACAAATTGGTGCTGGAGCACCTCAGCCTGCGCATCCCCGCCGGGCAGCGCTGCGCGCTGGTGGGCGTCAACGGCGCGGGCAAGACCACGCTGGTCAAGCTGCTGTGCGGGCTGTACCTGCCCACGCAGGGGCGCATCTTCATCAACGGCGTGGATGCCGCCACCATCCCGCAGGAGCAGCTGTTTGCCCTGTTTGGCACGGTGTTTCAGGAGGTGGAGCCCCTGGCCTTCACCATCGCGGAAAATGTGGCCGCCACCGACCGGGACATCGACCGCGCGCGGGTGGAGCAGAGCCTTAAAACCGCCGGCCTGTGGGACAAGGTATGCTCGCTGCCCCGGGGCATGGACAGCCCCATGCTCAAGGTGGTGGAGGAGGACGGGGTGATCCTGTCCGGCGGGGAGAACCAGAAGCTGATGATCGCCCGCGCGCTGTATCGGCAGGGCACCCGCATGATGGTGATGGACGAGCCGACCGCCGCCCTGGATGCCCTGGCCGAGCAGAAGATCTATCAGGAGTTTGACAGCCTGCTGTCCGGCCGCACGGCGCTGTTTATCAGCCACCGCCTGGCCAGCACCCGCTTTTGCGACCGCATTGTGCTGCTGGACGGCGGCCGCATCACGCAGCAGGGCACCCATGAGGAGCTGGTGGCCCGGGAGGGCCTGTACCGCCGGATGTTCCTCACCCAGGGCAAATACTATCAGGAGGAGCAGGCATGAGCACGCAGGACAACCCCCAGGCCACCGCGGCGCTGCCGCCCGTCTCCGCCGGCAAAACCGTCAAAACGCTGCTGGGCATCCTCTGGCGGCACGACAAGGGATACTTCGCGGTGATGCTGCTGCTGTCGCTGGCGGGCGCCGCGGCCTCGCTGGTCAACCTGCTGCTGCCCAAGATGCTGCTGGACGGCGTGCAGCAGGGCTGGGGCGCCGGGCGCTTTGTGCAGGCGGGGCTGCTGTTTGCCGCGGTCAAGTACCTGGCCGTGCAGGCCCTGGCCTGGCTGACCCGGCGGGAGAAGCAGCACAACTATGAGATGGAGCGCCTGTTCCCTATGCTGTTTGCCGAAAAGACCACGCGCCTTAACTACCCCGCGCTGGAGGACCCGGCCGTGCTGGACTTAAAGGAGCGCGCGCTGTTTCCCGTGACCAACTATGGCGCGCTGATGCAGCTGTTTTCCACGGTGCTTGACACCTTCAAGGCGCTGCTGACGCTGGTGGGGCTGAGCGCCATGCTGGCCGCCTTCAGCTGGTGGTTTGTGCTGGCGCTGCTGATATTGTGCGCCATTGCCATGGCGCTGTCCGGGCGCTTCATGCGCTACATGCGGCAGGCCATGCAGGAGATGATCCCCGTCAACCGGCGCTACGGCTACTACGCCAACGCCGCCACGCAGGCCGAGTTTCAAAAGGAGTTCCGCCTGTACGGCCTCAACACCCTCATGCGCAGCAAGGTAAGCAGCTATACCGACGAGATCACCACTTGGCTGCACCGCATCTACGTGCGCCAGGGCAACTACGAGGCCCTGCAGGCGCTGATTACAGCGCTGATGCGCTTCATAGCCTACGGCTACGCGGCGGTGCGCGCGCTGACGCCCATGTGGGGCCCGCAGATCGGGCTGGGCGACTTCTCGGTGGTGGTGCTGGCCACGGAAAACTTCTTCAGCACCTTCATGCAGCTGGTGACCGGCATCTTCACCTTCATTCAGACGGTGAGCTACCTGGTGCCCTTCTGCCAGTACCTGGCGCTGCCCGAGGCCGCGCAGCCGGGCGGCGCACAGCCCGGGCCCATGCGCACGCTGGCCTTTGACAATGTGCACTTTTGCTACCCGCACACCGACCGGATGATCCTGGACGGCCTGAGCTTTGAAATCACCGCCGGGGAAAAGATCTCCATCGTGGGCCTCAACAACGCGGGCAAGAGCACCATCGTCAAGCTGATCTGCCGGCTGTTTGAGCCGCAGGAGGGCCGCATCCTGTACAACGTCCGCGATATCAGGGAGTATGACTACGATGCCTGGCTGTGGCAGCTCAGCTGCGTGTTTCAAGATTTCCGACTGTTCCCCTTCACGCTGCGCGACAACATCGACACCGCGGGCAGCGGGGACGAGGCCAGGCTGACCGGTGTGCTGGCGGAGACCGGCATGCTGGAGGCCGTGCAGGCGCTGCCCCGGGGGCTGGACACCTACCTGAACAAATCCGTGTGGGAGGAGGCGACGGACTTTTCGGGCGGCCAGCGGCAAAAGCTGGCCATCGCCCGCAGCCTGTTCCGCCCGGCCGAAATGGTGATATTGGACGAGCCCACCGCCGCGCTGGACCCCCTGGCCGAGAGCGAGGTGTACGAGCACTTCCACGAGCTGACGCGCGGGCGCACGGCCATCTTCATCTCCCACCGGATGAGCAGCTCCACCTTCTGCGACCGCATTTTGCTGTTGCAGGACGGCCGCGCCGCCGCCTTTGACAGCCACCACAACCTGATGCGCGGGCACAACCTGTACCGCCGGCTGTTTGAGGCCCAGGCGCAAAACTACCGCGCGGAGCAGACCGTGCAAACTGAACCTTACGTTTCGGCAGCGGATGCGGTATGATAGGGACATCAACCACAGGAGGCTGCCCTTGATGCGCGTGTTGACCGAACGGATGCTCTACTTCTCCAGCTACGCCGACCGCTACGGCCACTGGAAGCCCGGCGAGCTGATGACCGCCATGCAGGAGATGGCCGGCCGCCACTCGCTGATGCTGGGCTGCGGGCGGGAGGACTTGCTCAAGCAGGACGTCATCTGGGTGCTGGCGCGCAATGAGGTGGACATCTACCGCATGCCGCAGGTGAACGACGTGATCGTGTGCACCACGTACCCCGGCCCTGCCCGGCGCACGCTGTACCCGCGCTACCACCAGTTCTCCCTGGAGGACGGCACGCTGCTGGCCTCGGGCGTGGGCGGGTGGACGCTGGCCAACATCCACACCCAGCGCATGGCCGATGTGCCCGACATCGCGCGCAACATGCCCGACACCTCCGACCTGCCGCGCCCGGTGCCCTTTCCCCGGGCGGTGGAGCATGTGGAGGGCGAGGAAATCCGCCGCGAGATGGCGCTGCGCTACACCGATATCGACGTCAACCAGCACGTGAACAACACCCGCTGCGCCGACTGGGCGTGCGACCTGCTGGGGGCCGATGTGCTGCGCGAACAGCCCATCACCCGCTTTGTAGCCAACTACAAGCAGCAGATATTGCCCACCGGCCCCGTGACGCTCACGCTGCGCCGGGCGGGCAGCCGCTTCAGCATGACCTGCGAGCGGGACGGCGAGCTGCTGCTGGACTGCGGCGGCACGCTGGGCCCGGCTGACCGGGCGGAGGCGTAACACCCATGCTCTATCTGCTGTCCCTGCTGGCCGGGGTGCTGATCTCGGTGATGGTGGTCTTCAACGGCGGGCTCAACGCCCGGGCCGGCCTGCTGGGCGCGCTGGTGGTCATCCACCTGGTGGGCACGGCGGGCATCGCCCTTGCCCTGCTGATCAAAAAAGAAAGGCCGCGCTTTGTGCGCCTGCCTTTTTATCTGTACCTGGGCGGCTTCATCGGGGTGCTGACCACGGTGTTCAACAACCTGGCCTTCGGCCACATCAGCGTATCGGCCATGATGGCGCTGGGCCTGCTGGGCGAGAGCATCTCGGGCCTTACGGCCGACCACTACGGCGTGCTGGGCATGCCCAAGCGCCCTTTTCGTGCAGAAAAGCTGTGGGGCATCGCGCTCACGCTGATCGGCATCGCCTGCATGATCACCCAGCTGCGGCCGCTGCCGGTCATGGTGTCCCTGCTGGCGGGCACCACGGTGCTGTTCAGCCGGCTGCTCAACGGGCGGCTGGCCGCCCACACCAGCGTGGGCAGCAGCACCTTTTTCAACTACGTGATGGGGCTGCTGCTGTCCGTTTTGCTGTATGCCTTTGCCGGCCAGGGCACGGCAGGGCTTAAGCAGGCCGCCGGCAGCCCCTTTCACATCTACCTGGGCGGGGCGATGGGCGTGGTCATCGTGCTGATGAGCAACTTCATCGTGGGCAAAATCCCCTCGTTTTATATGACGCTGGCGCTGTTTGTGGGCCAGGTGATGGCCGGGCAGCTGCTGGACATGGCGCTGTCGGGCGCCTTCTCCTGCCGCAACCTGCTGGGCGGCCTGTTTGTGTTGGCCGGGCTGGTGCTCAGCCTGTGGCAGGACAGGGCAGCCAGCCGCAGGGCGGCGCAAAGCGATTCGTCAGATTAGAAGCGGGTTTTCCCCAATTACAGTGATAATTGTCTGAATTCTTTTTCCGCCCCCTCCATGATGCTGACCGCCCGGTCGCAGAAGGCATCAAAGGCGGGGTCGGGTATCTGCAACGTGGGGTCGGTCAGGAAGTTTTGCAGCGCGATGCGCGCGCCCTGGTCAAAGCGGGTGGTGCAGCAGAACTCGGGCACCAGGCGCTTGATCTTGGTGTTGTCAAACACGGCGCAGTTGGCCTTGTCGCCCAGCAGGCCGCCCATCCAGTCCGACGCCTGCACCCGCCCTAACAGGGTGGAGGGCACGTAGCACGGCACAAAGGGCCGGCCCAGGATATCCGCAGCGGTGCGGTAGATCTGGTTCCAGGGCAGCGCCTCGTCGGAGGTGATGTGCACGGCCTCGCCGATGGCGTGGATGTTGCCCATCAGGCCCACAAAGCCCCGGGCAAAGTCCTCCGCCCAGGTGACCGTCCACAGATTGGTGCCGTCCCCCGGGATGACCACGGGCTTTTGTCTCAATATGCGGTCGATAATCTGCCACACGCCCCTTTGCCCGCGCAGGGCGAAGGGCAGGCTGCGCTCGCCGTAGGTGTGGCTGGGCCGCACGATGGTGACCGGGAAGCCCTGCTCGCGGTAGGCCTGCATCAGCCGCTCCTCGCAGGCCGCCTTGTCGCGGGAGTACTGCCAGTAGGGGTTGTGCAGGGGGGTGGACTCGGTCACGGGGAAGCTGAGCGGCGGCTTGTGGTAGGCCGATGCCGTGCTGATAAAGATGTACTGGCTGCACATGCCCTCAAACAGGCGGATGTCCCGCTCCGCCTGGTCGGGCGTATAGGCGATGAACTGGGCCACCACGTCAAAGTGCTGGCCGGCCAGCTTGTCCCGCACGGCCTGCTCGTCCGCCATATCGGCCTGGATGAGCCGGGCCTCGGGCACCAGGTTTTTGCCGCTGCCGCGGTTGAGCAGCGTCAGGTCCCACCCCAGGCGCAGCAGCCTGCGGGAGATGCTCAGGCTGATGGTGCCGGTACCGCCGATTAACAGTGCTTTCATGGCTGTTCCTCCTATTGCTTAAAGGTGATGGCCTGGCCGTCGCTTTGCAGCGCGATGTCGCCATCCATGGTCAGGTAGATGCGGGCGCCAATGCGCTGCAAGATGTCGAGCACGGCGCCTGCGGGCGGGTTCTTCTGCGAGCAGGTGATCACCGCCCAGCGGGGCCGCACGGCCTGCAAAAAGGCCTCCGTGCGGTCTCGGTTGCGGCCATGGTCGGGCACCTGCAAAAAGTCGCTGTTCAGGTCGATGCCGCTTTGCAGCAGCTCGTCGATGCGCTCGCTCATGATGTCCGCCGCGAACAGCAGGCGGTTGTCCCCGTGGGTTAGGCGTGTCACCAGCGAGAAGTCGTTGTCCTCATCCTCGGCATAATATGCTTGCCTCGCGGTGAGTATCTCAAAAACCACGCCGTCCAGCGTGAAGGCGGTATCCTCCTTGAGGTACACCTGCTCGGCCTGAGACATCGCCAGCGCCTCGCGCAATGCGTCGCGGGTGGGGCTGGATTTTTCGTAGTCGGGCATCAGCACCCGGTCCACCGGCACGGTGCGCAATATCTCGGGCGCGCCGCCGGCATGCCCCTTGTCAAAGTGGGTAAGGATCATCAGATCCAGCTTGTCTACGCCCTTTTCGGCCATGTATTCCAGGATGTCCTCGGCGTCATCCACCTCGGCCGTATCCAGCAGCACAGCGTAGCTGCCCGTGCGGATAAGAAAGGCATCGGCCTTGCCGGATTTGAACAGTTTGATCTTTAGCGTGCCCATGTCCGCCGCCTGCGCCGACGGCCCCAGGCACAGCAGCAGGGCGAGCACCAGGCACAGCAGCCTGGCCGAAAAGGAATGGGAAGTCCGCTCATATGCTTTCATGGCTTCATTATACATTGGCAGGCCCTACGGGGCAACAGCGATTGACAGGGCCCCGCTCATCCCGGATAATGCAACCATCAGCCTATACACAGGAGGCCGTCATGGATATCAACAACATTCTTGTCATCATGCGGGCAGACGAGGGGCAACTGGACCGCCTGCAGGCCGCCGCGCCGGGTGCCCGGGTGATCCGCCAGAGCGTCAAAACGCTGACCCCTGAGCAGGTGATGGAGGCCGATGTGGTGGTGGGCAACCTGCCGGAAAGTTTTTTCCCTCACCTCAAAAAGGCCAGGCTGTTGCAGCTCAACACCGCGGGCGTGGCCGGCCACTACCTGGCCCTGGGCGCGCAGCGGCCCGACCTGGTGCTATGCTGCGCGTCGGGCGCCTACGGCGTGGCCATCTCGGAGCACATGCTGGGCGCCCTGCTGATGCTGATGAAGCGCCTGCACCAGTACCGCGATGACCAGCACCAGGCCCTGTGGGAAGACCGGGGCGATGTGGCCGGCCTGCGGGGGGCACAGGTGCTGTCGGTGGGCATGGGCGACATCGGCACCCAGTTTGCCCGGCTATGCGCCTGCTTTGGCGCGCAGGTGACCGGCATCCGCCGCCGGCCGGCCGACCCGCCCGAGGGGGTGCAGCGCATCGCCACCATGGACGAGCTGGACGACCTGCTGCCCCGGGCCGATGTGGTGGCCCTCTCCCTGCCGGAGACGTCCGATACCATCGGCCTGATGGATGAGCGCCGCTTCAACCTGATGAAGCAGGGCAGCTACCTGCTCAACGTAGGGCGGGGCAGCGCGGTGGATCAGCCGGCGCTGCTCAACGCGCTGCGCAACGGGCGGCTGGCCGGCGCCTCCATCGACGTCACCGTGCCCGAGCCTCTGCCCCAGGGTGACCCCCTCTGGCAGGAGCCCAACCTGCTCATCACCCCCCACATATCCGGCCAGTACCACCTGCGGCTGACCCACGACAACATCGTGGACATCGCGGCCCACAACATCCGCGTGCTGCAAGGCGGCGGCGACTACCGCGCCCGGGTGGATGTGAAAGCGGGGTATAGGGCATGAAGGCACAACCCATGATCACCGTTCAGGATGTGCGCCTGAGCGCCGCCTGGTATGAGCGGGTGCTTGGCTTTGAAAGCGCCCACGGCGGCACCGAGTATGAGCAGCTGCTGTCGGAGGGCCGGCTGGTATTGCAGCTGCATGACAGCGAGGCCGACATGAACCACCCCGCGCTGCTGAACCCGGGTGACACCGCCGGGCTGGGCGTGCTGCTGTGGTTTGAAACGGCGGATTTTGACGCGGTGGTGGGCCGCCTCCGGCAGGCGGATATCATCCCCGAGGTGGCGCCCTACCTCAACCAGTACGCCATGCACATGGAGGTGTGGCTGCGCGACCCGAATGGCTACCGCGTGGTGGTGGCCGGGCCGTCGGCCTATGACAAGCAGAAGAAGCCAACGCCATGACGGACAAAGCACCAGGCAGCCCGGCCTTCACGTTCCATGATTTGCTGCGGATAGAGCATGAGGGCGATCGGGTGGAGGCCCTGTACGGCCAGCTGTTCCGGGAGGAGGAGCGCCTGCGTTCCCAGGCCGGGCAGGTGGAGTTTGTGACCACCGTGCGTGCCATCGAGCAGGGGCTGAAGCCCGGCGACCGCATGCTGGACCTGGGTGCTGGCACCGGCGCCTACAGCCTGCACTTCGCGGCCAAGGGCCACCCCGTCTGCGCGGTGGAGCTGGCCGGCCGCAACGTGGCCGTGATGCGCGGGCGCATCCGGGAGGGCATGGATATCGACCTGCGGCAGGGCAGCGCGCTGGACCTGTCCCCCTATGCGGACGCCAGTTTTGACATCGTACTGCTGTTTGGCCCGCTGTATCACCTGCAGGATGCTCAGGACCGCGCCCAATGCCTGCGGGAGGCCAAGCGGGTGCTCAAGCCCGATGGCCGCCTGTTTGCCGCCTTTATCCACCACGATATGATCCCCTACACCGAGAGCATGTTCAACCCGGCGTGGTTTTCGGGCGGCAGCTACGACCATGAGACCTTCCGGCTGGAGGACTTCCCCTTTGTGTTCTTCACGCTGAGTGAGTGCCGGGCCATGCTGGAGGGGGCGGGCTTTGCCATCCGCCGCGCCATCGCCGCCGACGGCCTGAGCGAGCTGATGGCCGACGCCATCAACCGCATGGATGCGGACAGCTATGCCCAGTACCTGCGCTGGCACCTGCTGCGCTCGGAGGACCCGGCCTTTGTAGGCGCCAGCAACCACCTGCTGTTTGAGGCAGAAAGGGCATAGGAGATACCCGGATGAACCTGACGATCGCCCCGCGAACATCGGTTGCCTCCGTGGCCATGGGGCTGATCGCCTCAGGCTACGATCTGTATGACCGGCAGGATCAGGAGGTTGAGGCCCTTTGCCGGCGCGTGCGGGATGTATTTGCGGATGACAGGGAGCTGATCGCCTATTTCAGCCGGGCCAGAACGGGCGGCAATGCCGTCAACCCCTACTGGCCGCGCGGATCGGATGCGCTCATTGCCGCATGGTTCATGGAGAATCATACGCTGCACTGCGACTGGGACGCATACACCGCGTCGCAGGACAGGGCGCACAGCACCGCCCCTGCCCAGCGCCGGGAAACCATGCGCTGGCTTGAGGATTTGCCCGGATGGGCCGCGCAGGTTCTCCCCCGCGCACAACAACACGGCTTGTTGGCTGAACTGGCCGCGTTGGAACAGGCCCGCTCCGCAGGCTGGCAGGATGCCCTGCTCACGTGCCGGCAATTTCTGGCCCGACAGGCGGATGTGCCGCTGGCGCCACGGCACATCCTCTTTTGCCCCAGCCTGCTGATGGCGCCGCAGCTGACCGACATGGCCCATGACGGCAACTATTTGGTGGTCATCGCCGCTTCGCCGCGCATGGCATCTTTGGTGCATGAAGTATTTCATGGTGTCGTGCATACGCGGCTCGCACGCATGCCCCGGGAGGCGCTCCAGCGCCTGACGGACAGCGCAGACCGGCAGAAGCTGTCCGCGCTGGGCTACGCCTGGGGCACGGACGAAGATTCGTCCCTGCGCATGGCGGAGGAATCCTGCGTGCGCGTGCTGTGCTGCCTGACCATGAGCCGGGACGGCACACAGGCCGCCGGGTGCCTTGACGCGCTGCGCGCCGAAGGGTTTGCCGTGCCGGATCACCTATTCACCCGGCGCACCAGCTACCCCCTGCGCCTGAGCGAGGCGCTGGACATCCTCGGATTGCATTTTCAATGATTGGAGGACAGGATATGGGACTTGACGCATCCTTTGGCATCCGCATCGGGCGGCTGGCCGCCGGCCCGCGCAACCTGATTACCGACGTACCTGGGGTCGCGGTGGGCCACCACACCCTGGCCGACGGCCCGGTACAGACCGGCGTGACGGCCATATTGCCCCACCCGGGCAACTGCTTTGAAGAAAAGCTGCCCGCCGCCGTGCAGGTGTTCAACGGCTTTGGCAAGTCCCTGGGGCTGGTGCAGGTGGAGGAATTGGGCCAGCTGGAGACGCCCATCGTGCTCACCAACACGCTGTCCTCCGGCACGGCGTGGACGGCCCTGTGCCGCTATATGCTGGCGCGCAACCCTGCCATCGGCCGGGAGACAGGCACCGTCAACCCGGTGGTATTTGAGTGCAATGACGGACACCTCAATGACATCCGTGGCCTGCATGTGCAGGAGGCGGACGTGCTGGCCGCCCTGGACGCCGCGGCGGAACATTTTGCCGAGGGCGCGGTGGGCGCCGGGCGCGGCATGCGCTGCCACGGCCTCAAGGGGGGCATCGGCTCCAGCTCCCGCGTGATGGAGATTGGAGAATCCCGCTACACGCTGGGCGCGCTGGTGCAGACCAACCACGGCTCGCTGGCGGATTTGACCGTGGCCGGCAAGCACATCGGCCCCCAGGCCGAGGCACTGCTCAAAGGCGGCTGGACGGCCGACTATACGCCGCAGGAGGACAGGGGCTCGGTCATCGTGGTGCTGGCCACCGACCTGCCGCTGGGCGCGGGCCAGCTCAAGCGAGTGGCGCGGCGCGCCATCGCTGGCCTGAGCCGCACGGGCAGCAACATCGGTCACGGCAGCGGCGAGATCGCCCTGTGCTTCACCACGGCGCAGCGCATCAAACACTTTGACGACAAGCCCACGCGGCAGATGACCGAGTTGAACGAGGACCACATCAACCTGGCCTTCCGCGCGGCGGCAGAGGCCACCGAGGAAGCCGTGCTCAGCGCGCTGCTGCACGCCGAAGCGGTGACAGGCCGCGACGGCCACCGCGCCGAGGCGCTGCGCGATGTGCTGGCGGAGCTGGAGAGAGAAAGTACTCGCTGAAATATTTCCCTGCGCTGGACAAAAGAATAAAGAAGATTGAAAAACTTAAAAAATGTGTTAAAATATCAAAAAAATGAAAGAAAAGTGAAATGACAACGCATGAACTTCAAAAATTAATTGAAAAATTGAAAATATTGTGTTCTGAAACACAGACTGTCGAGGTGAAAAGCGCAAGGGAAGGATGTCCGACACGGCTCTATGACACCTTGTCCAGCTTCTCAAATCAGGATGACGGCGGCGTGATTCTCTTTGGTATTGACGAAAAGAACGGCTTCGCCCCGGTAGGGGTCTACGATGCTCACGATCTGCAAAAAAGGGTCAATGAACAGTGCAAGGAAATGGAGCCAGCCGTCCGGCCGCTCTTTACAGTCTTGGAAGACCGGGGATTGGTGTTTGTAAGCGCTGAAATCCCCGCCATCGATATCAGTGAGCGGCCCTGTTTTTACAAAGGGAAAGGGCGAATGAAGGGCTCCTGGATTCGGGTGGGCGATTCAGACGAGCCGATGAGCGATTACGAAATATACAGCTATGAAGCCTATCGGAAAAAATATCAGGACGACTTGCGGGAGGTGCCGCGCGTCACATTGCCTGCTCTCAATCAGCCATTGCTGGATGCGTACCTGCATGCCCTGAAAATGGAAAAGCCAAATTTGAGCAGCCTGAGCAATGCCCAGATCATTGAACTAATCAGCATTGTACACAGCGGAAAGGTTGCCCTGTGGGCAGTCTTGCTGCTGAGCCTGTTTCCCCAGGCATACTTTCCCCAGCTCAGCATTATTGCCTGCGTTGTCCCCGGCACGCAGATGGGCAGCCTGGGCAGCTCCGGTGAGCGCTTCATTGATAACAAACGGATTGACGGCAATATCCCAACCATGCTGGAAGAAGCCATGAACTTTGTCCGCGCCAACATGCGAAGAAAAACGGTGATTGATGGCAAAACCGGCAGACGCACTGATACCCCGGACTATCCCCTGTCTGCCGTGCGCGAAGTACTGCTGAATGCGTTGGTTCACCGGGATTACAGCGTGCACACAGAGGGCATGCCCATACAGCTGACCCTGTTCTCTGATCGCATGGAGGTGCGAAACCCCGGCGGCCTCTACGGCCGGCTGCGGATCGACCAGCTGGGCAAAGCGCAGCCCGATACGAGAAACCCCGCGCTGGCGACGGCGTTGGAAGTGATGCGGATTACCGAAAATCGATATTCCGGCATACCCACCATACGCCGAGAGATGCAGGCAGTCGGGCTGCCGGAGCCCGTGTTTGAGGATGACCGCGGCAGTTTTTCTGTCCGCCTTTACAGACAGCCCGAGCATCCAATCGCAAAGGATTTGCTAACATCTCTCCTCTCCTTTTGCCGCACACCACGCACCCGGGCAGAGCTGGCTGAGTTTCTGGGGATGAAGTCTGTCAACTACGCCATCAAAACCTATGTGATGCCGCTGGTGGAAAGCGGCCATATCGCCCTCAGCCTTCCCATGACTCCGTCCAGCTCAAAACAGCGATTTACAACCGTCAGCGATAGGGGATAGCCCCGATTTTTACCGGTTTTACTAAAAAGGCATCCCGCAGATGGGATGCCTCTTTGCTTATCCAATGTTTGCTGCATACTGAACGAATGAAAAAATGTAAAGATGAGTGCTGGATTTTTTTGTCCCCGCTAAGCTGCAGGAAGGAGGCGTAGCGGCGCTACGCCGACTGATCAAGGCAACGCGGGGGCGGAAAAAGACAAGCCCATCAAAGCATTTTTGAATGAGTTCAGTATTATTTCTTGCCGCCCATCGCCTGCTTGATCGCACCAACGATGGCCAGCAGGGCGCCGCCGCCCACACCGCCGCCCAGAATGCTGGTGAGGATGCTGCTGATGTCCAGCGCGCCGGCTGCACCGCCGCCCAGGCCCAGCAGGCCCAGCAGCTGGCTGCCGCCCAAGCCGCCCAGGATGCCGGCGACGATGTCACCGATTTTGCCCAGGGATATCTTGGGCATGGCCTTGCCTGCGCCAAAGCCGCCCACGCCGCCGGAGAGAAGCTGAATGATGATGTTTACGATGTTGCCCATTGTTTTGTCCTCTTTTCTTTGAATAAAAACCGCTGTCAGCATACAAGCGCCCGGCATCCGCGTCGAGCAAAATCTGCCAACCGGATGCCCGCTTGCGCGCCGACGCATGCATTATACCCACATAAAACAACAATAATACTAAACTCAAACCTTAACGCTTTGATGGAACTTGTCTTTTTCCGCCTGCGTATTGCCTCTTTCGGTCAGCGTAGCGCCGCTACACCTCCCTCATTCGGCTTCACGCAGCCGAAAAAATCCTGCGTCCATCCGTGCGTTCACGTTTTCGTTTAGTATAAAACATCCAATCTGTGAAAAACGCTGCCTGAGAAGGAACGTACGAAAAAAACAAGTCCATCTAAGCGACTTCGATTGAGTGCCGTATTACTTCCCGCACACCTTGCAGGGCCGCCTGCCCATGCTGATGGCATCGTCCAGGGAGATTTCCTTCACGTTCTTGGAGCGGCTGAGGGTGCTGCACCCGCGGCTGCTGTGGTAGATCTCGCCGCTGGTCACGATGTACACGGCCCGCACCTCGCCTTGCGCCGCGAAGGGCATGATGGAGGCCAGCTCCTCCTCGCGCAGTATCCCCTGCAGTGCCTCCGTCCACTGGCTGCGCTGCTGTTGATCCAGTTGAGCCAGGTACTTTTCAAAGGCAGCCGCCTGCCGGGACACCGGGTCGCCGGATTTGAGCGTCACGCTGACCCCAGCGGCCAGCGCCGTGAACGCCATCAGGCAACAGGTCAGCAAAACAAACGCCGCAAGCGATTTTCTGTTCATGCCGCAGTCCTCCCTATGCGATTGTAGTAGAAGTTCAGGCCTTGCTCAAATCGTCGTGCGCCTGTGCCACCACGGCGGCGATGGCGTCATCATCCACGGCCGTATCGGCGCCGGGCCGGATGTCGGCCAGGAACTCGATGTTGCCCTTGGGGCCCTTGATGGGGGAATAGGTGAAGCCGGCCGCATGCCAGCCGATGGCGGGGCAGAAGTCGCGGATCTCCCGCAGCACGCGGCGGTGGGTATCCGCCTCGCGCACCACGCCGTGCTTGCCCACCTGGCCGCGCCCGGCCTCAAACTGGGGCTTGACCAGCGTGAGAAAGCGCCCGGCCTGCCCCATGATGGCCGCGGCTGCCGGCAAAATGAGCCGGATGGAGATGAAGCTCACGTCCATCACGGTCAGCGTGGGGTGATCGGCAAACTGATCGGGCGTGAGGGTGCGGGCGTTGGTGCGCTCCATCACCACCACGCGGGGATCCTGCCGCAGGCGCCAGTCCAGCTGGCCATAGCCCACGTCAATGGCATACACTTTGGCCGCACCGGCGCGCAGCAATACATCGGTAAAGCCGCCGGAGGCGGCCCCAATATCCATACACACAAGGCCTTGCACATCGGCCTCAAAGTGCTGCAGGGCCTTTTCCAGCTTGTGGGCGCCGCGGCTGGCGTATTGATCCACCTCGCCGCGCAAAATGAGCCGGGCATCGGCCGGCAGCTGCTGGGCGGGCTTGTCCACCCGCACCTCATCCACATACACCCGGCCGGCCATGATGAGCCGCTGCGCCTGCTCCCGGCTGGGGGCCAGCCCCTGCTCGGTCAGCAGGCTGTCGGCCCGGCGCTTCACGCGATGCGCTCCATCAAGCCGGCGATGGCGGCGGCGATACTGTCGCCATCCATCCCCAGGTGCTTGAGCAGGCGGTCGTGGCTGCCGTGGGGGATGAAGGCATCCGGCAGGGCAAAGATGTGGCGGGGCAGCGTGAGCCCCTGCTGCACGCACAGCTCGCCGATGGCGCTGCCCAGGCCGCCGGCCAGCGCCTGCTCCTCCAGCACCATGTAGGGCGTGCCCGCGGCGGACAGGCGGCGGATCAGCCCCTCATCCAGCGGCTTGATGGTGGAGGCGTTGATCACCGCCGCGCTGATGCCATGCCCGGCCAGCACGCGCCGGGCCTTGAGGGCCTCGGCCACCATGGGGCCGGTGGCGATGAGCGCCAGGTCTTCCCCGGCCTCCAGGCTCTCCCAGCGGCTGGGCTCAAAGCCCGCGCAGGGGTACTTGGCCTGCAGCATGTGCTCCGCCCGGGGGTAGCGGATGGCCACCGGTCCATCGTGGCGCATGGCCCACAACAGCATGTGCGCCATCTCGTCCACCGAGCGGGGGTTCATGAGCGTCAGCTCCGGGATATGCCGCAAAAATGCCGTGCCCCACACGCCGTGGTGGGTGGGGCCGTCCTCGCCGCCGATGGCCGCCCGGTCAATCAAAAAGGTGACCGGCAGCCTTTGCAGGCACACGTCCACCATCACCTGGTCGTAGGCGCGCTGCATAAAGGTATCGTAGATGGCCACCACGGGCCGCAGCCCGCCGGCAGCCAACCCGGCAGCCAGCGTAACCGCGTGCTCCTCGGCGATGCCTACGTCAAACAGCCGGTGGGGGTGCCGCTTTTGAAAGGGGGTGAGGCCGGTGGAGTCCGCCATGGCGGCGGTGATGGCCACGATGCGCGGGTCCTCATCGGCCAGGCGGGTCAGCAGCTCGCCCGCCGCCGCGCCAAAGCTGCGCGCCACCGAGCGCACGCGCGGCGAGCCGTCCTGCGGGTCGAAGGCCGGCATGCCGTGTGCCTGGCTGGGGTTGTTCTCGGCCACGGCGTATCCCTTGCCCTTGGTGGTGACGATGTGCAGCAGCACCGGCTCGGTGAGGCGCTTGGCGCGCATCAAAAAATGCTCCAGCCCCCGCTCGTCGTGCCCGTCCACCGGGCCCAGGTAGCGCAAGCCGAAGGCCTGGAAAAACCGGTCCTTCACGAAGATGTTGCGGATATGATTTTTCCACCGCTGCAGCAGACGGTGCAGCGAATTGCCCACCAGCGGCGTCTTTTTGAGGCCGGCGGCCAGCGCGCGCTTGGCGTTGAGCCAGCCCTTGCTGGTACGCAGGTAGGTGAGGTAGCGGCTGACCGCGCCCACGTTGGGGGCGATGCTCATCTGGTTGTCGTTGAGGATGACGATCAGCCTCGTACGGCCGCTGCCGGCATCGTTCATGGCCTCGTAGCTCATGCCGCCGGTGAGGGCGCCATCGCCCACCACGGCGATCACGTGGTGCTGCTCGCCTTGCAGATCGCGCGCCCGGGCCAGCCCCAGCGCCGCCGAGATGGCGGTGGAGGCATGGCCGGTGCCGTAGGCATCGTGCTCGCTCTCCTCCCGTTTGGGGAAGCCGGAGATGCCCTCGTACTGCCGCAGGCCGTCCATCTGCGGGCCGCGCCCGGTGATAATCTTGTGCGCGTAGCACTGGTGCCCCACGTCAAAGACAATCTTGTCTTGCGGGCTGTCAAACACCCGGTGCAGGGCGACGGTCAGCTCCACCACGCCCAGGTTGCTGGCCAGGTGGCCCCCGGTCTGGGACACCGCATCCACAATCTGCTCGCGCAGCAGGGGGATCAGCTCCTCCACCTCCTGCGGCGTCATCTGCTTCAACATCTCGGGCGACAAAACCAGCGGCAATTCCATCCTGCACTCCTTGGTACACTGTAATGACCAGATTATACCACGCCAAGCAGAGGGGAAACAAATTGCCTGCGCCTTTCCCCCTGCTCGACCAACATCTTGAGCAGATACCCCTCGTTGAGCAGGTGCAGCGTCTGGAAGCGCCCCTTGTAAAACACCGCCCAATTGTTGAATACGCAGGGCATCGCCTTTGCCTGGGCCGCGTCGGTTACCGGGATCAAATGCAGCGGCAGGCCCCTCGCCTTGCACACCGCCTGCACCTGCCGCAGGCAGTCGGGGATATAGGGGCACTGGGGCGAGTAGTAGATGGTCAGCCCCTGCCCGGGGATGCGCATGGCCCTGGCTGTATCGGCAAAGCGCGGCAGGCTGCCGTCAAGGGACAGCGCCAGCAGCTCATAACCGCCCTCCAGTCTGTCCGCCACAGTAAAGCCAAACTTGGTAAAGATGCCCTTCTCCGACAGAAAAGGCTTCTTTTTGCTGGCGCTGATCACGCACACACCCGCACGGCCCTGGGCCCGGGCATCCTGCAGGCAGCCCTCCAGCAGGGCACGGGCGTGGCCCTGCCCCTTGTAGCTGCCCGATACCCACAGGCAGTGGATGTACAGCCAGCCCGGTCCCTCCACCGGCGCCCAGGCGTGCTCCACGGGCACATACTCGATGAATACCTTGCCCCGGGCATCCAGCTTGCGAAACACATGGCCCAGCGGCTGCTGCGCGGCCAGCCAGGCCTTTTTGCCGTCCACGCCCTGCTGGTGCTTCTTGTCGGCGATGGCGCAGCACAGGTGCTCCTGCTCCAGGTTTTCCAGGGTGAGGGTAATGTAATGGTCAGGCATGGTCCTTTTCCTCCTGTGCTTTGCCGCGCCAACGGTCCAGCCCGGGCAGCGTAGCGGCCAGCAATGCGCGGGCCGCCTGCTCGGTCATGGCGTACATAATAGCCATCTGCGGCGCCGCAGCGTCCATCAGTGCCTGCATGTCATCGTAGGCAAATTCGCCATCCGCATAGCACCAGCGGCAGTAGTCCTCCCGCAGGCTGCCATCCGGCTCGCGGCTGATGAGCGCGTCCTCGTGCAGGGGCATGCCGCAGCACTGGCACACCAGCTGCCGCGGCGCCCCCAGCAATGTGTTGAGGGACACCCCGAACAGCCGAGAGATCAGCCGCAGGGATTCGGTGTTGGGCTGGGTCTCGCCGTTTTCCCACCGGCTGATAGCCTGGCGGGTGATGTGGAGTTTGTCAGCCATTTCCTGCTGGGTGAGGCTGTGCTTTGTTCGCAACGCCTTGAGTGTTTCGCCGATGGTCATATGTGCCTCCCTTTCAGGGGATATCTTAGCACCTTCGGACATAAAGAAACAGCAACGGCCTGTTGCTTTATGATGCACTCATATTAAAGTTCTTTGGGGGTTTGGGCCCTTTCTTTCAAGAAAGGGCCCAATCGTTACCTCCGTTCCCCCGCCTACCCCTTCACCGCCCCGGCGGTCAGGCCCGAGATGATGTACTTCTGCATGAACATGCTCAGCAGAATGATGGGCAAGGTGATGAACACGGCGGCCGCCATCAGGCCGCCCCAATCCACCGAGGCATAGCCCACAAAACCGTAGATGGCGATGGGCAGCGTGGCGGTCTTGGCGCCCGACAGGGTGAGGGAGAACATAAAGTTGTTCCACGAGAAGATGAAGGCCAGCAACGAGGCCGTGAGGATGCCGGGCACGGACACCGGCAGCACCATGGTGAGAAAGGTGCGCCACTGGGCGCTGCCGTCCACCCAGGCGGCCTCCTCCAGCTCACGGGGCACATTGCCAAAGAAGGGCACCATGATCCAGATGATGAAGGGCAGGGCCACCAACAGGTGGCTCATGATGAGGGCGGCAAAGGTATTGGTGAGGCCCAGCTGGAGAAACAGCAGGTACCAGGGCACCAAAAAGGTGATGCCCGGGATCATGCGCACCACTAAAATGATCAGGCTGATCTTGTACAGCTTCCACCGGGCCACGGCGTAGGCCGCGGGCAGGCCGATAATCAGCCCCAGGCCGGTGGACATCAGCGCCACGTAGAAGCTGTTGAAGGTGGGGCGCAGGAAATCGTACTGGTTGAAGACCGACACATAGTTGCGCGTGGTGGGCGTGAAATCGAACATGCCGCGGGTGGCGTCGATGATGTCCACATTGTTTTTAAACGAGGCCAGCACCATCCAGAAGAACGGGAACACCGTGATCAGCAGCACGCCGTAGATCAGCACATACTTGCCCACGCCGGGGACGAACAGGCTGCCCGCCATCAGCAGCAGGCCCAGGGCCAGCAGCCAGGGGGCTCTGGCCATATCGCTCGAGGCGGGGATGGCTTTCATGCTCAGGCGGCCGATGCGTATCTCATACTTCTGCTCGATGACGGCCTTGCGGTAGTCATCGCCCAGGTCCTCCACATCGCGGCGGATCTGGCTGAGGGTGCCGCGGTCCACGCCCAAGGTGCGGGCATAGTCCCCCACCTTGACGGTGGTGCTCCACCCGCGCCAGGCCAGCGCCAGCCCAACCACAAACAGCAGCACGCCCAGCACGGCCAGCACATTCATCCGGGTGTCGGTGAAGGGTTTCTTGCGTTTGCTCAGCTGCATCAGTACTCCACCTCCACCCGCTTCTTGGCGGCGTTGAACATAATGGCCATGCTCATCACGATAACAAAGAAGCACATGGTGATCGCCGCGCCCTCGCCAAAGCTGTAGTACTGGAAGGTGGCCAGCGTGGCGTATATGTTGATGGTTTCGGTGGCAAAGCCCGGGCCGCCCTTGGTGGTGGCGTAGATGATGTCAAAGGTCTTGATGGCGTCAATCAGCCGCAGCAGCACCGCCACCAGAATGGTGGGGCTGGCCAGCGGCAGCGTGATGTAGCGGAAGCGCTGGAAGGCGGTGGCCCCGTCCACCACGGCGGATTCGTAAGGGTCCTTGGGGATGGCCACCATGCCGGCCAGCACCATCAGCATCACCATGGGCGTCCACTCCCACACGTCAATAAAAATCAAGGCGTTAAGCGCCGACGCGGAGGAGCCCAGGAACAGCTGACGCGGAAAGCCCATGCTGGTTAAAATGGCGTTGCCCAGGCCGATGGTGGGCTCGTAAATCATCTGCCACACCATGCCCACGGCCACCGGGGTAGCCACCACCGGCAGCAAAAACAGCGTCTTGGCCACGCCCTTGCCAAAGAAGCTGCGGTTGAGCATCTGGGCGATGCCGATGCCCAGCAGCGTCTGGATGGCCACCGCCACAAAGGCGTAATACAGCGTGCGGCCCACCGCGCTCCAGAAGCGGGGCGAGCGAAACAGCATCAGGTAGTTGCTGGCGCCCACAAACTCCGGGCTGGACAGCGCCGACATGCTCCACTTGCTGGTGCTCATGTAGATGTTGTACCCCAGGGGAAACAGCACCATGAACACGATAAACAGCAGGCAGGGCAACAGAAAAAGAATCTTCAGGTGTTTATCCACCCAGCGGCTCATAGGCAGGCTCCTTTACGGTCGGGCGTTCAACTTGGGTGCAAAACTTGCATGTTGCACGGGGTTGCAGCTGTCACTGCGCTTTGAGCGCGGCCGCGAAAACTGACGGGGAAGGCATGCCTGTGTTCCCGGCGTACATGCCGCCGGGAACGATTGCGCCCGGCGGGGAAGTTCCCCGCCAGGGCCGTCCCCTCACGCCCTGGTGATTCATATGCTTAGGATGATAGGGCAGGGGCTGCCGCGGCAAAGCGGCAGCCCCGGGGAATGGTTACTTCTTCTGCTCGGCGGCGCGGTCCTCTTCGATGACGGACTGGAAGCCGCGGTTGGCCTCGTCGGCGGCGGCCTGCACATCCCCACCCTCAATGGCGGCAACGATGGCCTGGCCGATGTAGTCGCGGGCCTTGGAGACCGAGGTGATCAGCGGGCGGTCATAGCCCTTGGTGTTCTTGGTGCCGGCCGAGCCAATGACTTCTACCAACTGCGGCGGGAAGGCCACGTTGGCCTCAGGAATGCCGTAGACCGAGATGCGCGCGCCGGGCACGCCCGCGGCCTGCAGGGTGGCGGTCATTTCCTTGCCGGCGGCCCACTTGACAAACTCGGCCGCGGCGTCTGCCTTCTCGGTGAAGGCGCCCATGGACAGGCCCCAGGAGGGGATGTTGTAGAAGCTGTCGCCCGGGAAGAGGGCGTAGCCGGTCTTATCGGCCACCACGGACTCGGCCGCGTTGACAGCGTTGTTGAAGATGGCGTCCGCCTCGGTGTACATGGCGGCCTTGCCGGAGGCATACAGCGCGGCGCACTGCTGCCAGTGCATGGCAGTCACGCCGGGAGGTCCAAACTCGCGCAGCATATCGCCGTAGAACTTGAGGGCCTTGACAGCCTCGGGGGTGTTGATGGCGGCATTGCCTTCAGCATCCATCCAGTCGCCGCCCATGGAATACAGGTAGCCGGAGAACTGGGTGACGGCGGCGGCGGTCAGCCCGCGGGACACGATGCCGTACACGCCGGCATCCACATCGGTCAGCGCCTCGGCGGCGGCCCACAGCTCGTCCAGCGTGGTGGGCACCTGGAGGCCGGCCTCCTCAAACAGGTCGGTGCGGTAGTAGAGGATTTCCCGCTCGGTGACCAGCGGGACGCCGAAGTACTTGTCACCGTCGTTGTACAGCGCCAGCGTCGCCTCAAAGAAGTCGGCCTTGTCCATCTTCTCATCGTTGAGCAGGGGCGTCACGTCGTACAGCCAGCCGTTGGCGATCATCTGCTTGGCTTCCTGCAGGGGACGGGTCATGAACACGTCCAGGTCCTTGCTCTGGCCGGCCAGCTCGATGGCCAGCTTCTGGCTGAGCTGATCCTCGGCATACATCTCCACGTTGAGCTTGATGCCGGTCAGCTCTTCAAACTCCTTCAGGTGGGGCTCCAGGGCGTTGGACCACATGTGGTTGGCCAGCAGCACGCGCAACTCGGTGCCCGCGTAGGGCTTTTCGGCCTGCACGGGGGCCAGGGACAGCAGCAGCGCCAGGCTGAGTACAAGGGCAAAGAGTCTCTTCATCTTGGGTCCTCCTTATGATATTGATGCAACAGCGCTGAACGCGCCGGGCATATCCGCAGGATGGCGGCATCTCTCGTCCGCCGCAGCGTTATAGGGGCCTGTGTCCCAGTTATCATAAGTCAACCATAAACGCCATGTCAAGCAAAAACCCTTGTGTAATCAATCACTTGACTTGTTGTAACAATCCGCGGGCACCGTTTGCCCCACCTCGCGCCGGTCTGGTATAATGAGCAGCGAAATCATTCTGGAGGAAGTATGCTGATCTACTACTGCGCCAAGTGCCAGCGCCAGAATATGCACAACACGTGCGACAGCTGCGGCAAGGGCTTGCCGGGCACGGCGGCGCGCTACATCTGGTCGGACTATCGGCTGCCGCTGGGCGACGTGGTCAAGTTAGGGCAGGTGATGCGCATCCCGCTGATTGCCCTGGCGCTGCTGATCACGGTGATGTTTGTGATGGAGTATATCCTCACCGGCGCGCAGGCGATGGATTTTCTGACCAACTCGGGCGTGCTGCCCGCGATGGTGCAGGCCTTCATGGGCGCGGTGGCCATCGCCCTGCTGATTCTGGCCCTGCAGGGGCGCGAGAACGTGCAGTATGTGCTGGACCCAAAGGGCGCGCTCAAGCGCACGTGGATACGCCCCACCCGGCTGAACTGCTGGGCCCGCGGCCTGCACTACGACAAGCGCGCCATCCAGCAGAATGCCGACGGCATGCCCTTTTTGATGGCCCATGAGGAGTACCTGGTCTGGCAGGACGCAAAGCGCTACGCGCTGCGCCCGCGGGCGGGCCGCATCAAGCTGTACCGCCCCTATGCCTTCGTGTTTATGACGCTGCACATCCCCCGCGAGGAGTATGACGGCGCCGCCCAGATGGTAGCCGCCAAGATCAAGCTGAAAAAGTGATCCCTTTTCGACTGAAAGGAAGCCTGGTGAACAAGCGTTTATCCTGTCGTTTTCATATCCTCAATCTCCTTTTACTGCTGTGCCTGCTGCCGCTGAGCGCCATGGCCGGGGAATCCTCCCTTGTGGTCACTGCCCCCGCCGGGCAAACCTCCCTCACCATGACCTTCATGGGCGACTGCATCCTGGGCAGCGAGGAAAAGAGCCGCAAACTGCCCGAAAGCTTTGACACCGCCATACAGGATGAGGGGTATGCGTGGCCCTTTTCAGGGGTGGCGCATATTTTGCAGGCCGATGACCTGAGCGTCATCAACCTGGAGGGCGTGTTCAAGGATGACCGCGCCGGCCGCGAGGACGGCAAGCTGCACTGGTTCCGCGGGCCGACGGACTTTGCACAAATCCTGCCGCACAGCAGCATCGAGCTGGCCGGCCTGGCCAACAACCATGTGCGCGACTATGGCAACGCGGGCCGCCGCACCACCAAAAAGGCGCTGGAGGACAACGGCATCCCCTACTTTGGCTACAGCGACCTGCATGTCTGGGAGAAGGACGGCCTTAAGATCGGCTTTGGCGGCATCCGGGAGACCACCTTCCGCCAGAAGCCCAAGCTGCCCGCGGAGGAAATCCAGCAGCTCAAGGAGCAGGGCTGCCACTACATCGTCTACACCATCCACGCGGGCAAGGAGTACGACAACAACCACAACAAGCTGCAGACCCGAATGGCCCACGACATCATCGACGCCGGGGCAAACCTGGTGGTGGGCGCGCACCCCCATGTGGTGCAGGGCATCGAGCAGTACAACGATGGGCTGATCATCTACTCGCTGGGCAACTTTGTGTTCGGCGGCAACCTCAAGCTGACCGAGTTTGAGGCCTTCATGCTGCAGGTGCATCTGGACTTTGCGGGCGAGGCGCTGCGCGAAACCACGCTCACCCTCATCCCCGTGTTCACCACCGGGGCGCGCCCGGCCAACGACTTCCGCCCCATCCCGGCCGAGGGGGAGGATAAGGCCCGCATCTTGAAACGCATTCAGGATGACAGCGGCGACCTCACCATCACCGAGGTGATGCGGTTCCCGGCCGCCCCGGCGGAGTAGCCGCTGATTCCTGCATAAACCGTGTATTTTCTGCCGGCCTGTTGATGACATGGCCGGCCCTTTGTTTCGCGGGCGGCGCGATCGTGATATGATAATCGGCAATAGGAGGTGTGCCCCAATGGAGGAAAAAAACACCCTGTATATCCTGTGGGCCAACGCCGACCCGCTGACCGCCCGGCTGATGGTGATGATGTACGCCAAGAACAGCCTGCTGCGCGGCTGGTGGGAAAAGGTCACCCTGATTGTGTGGGGCGCCACCGCCAAGCTGATGGCCGAGGACGCGGCCATTCAGGAGGAGCTGAAGGTACTGCAGCATGTGGGCGTGCACGTGACGGCCTGCATCGCCTGCGCACGGGAGCTGGGCGTAGTAGAGCAGCTGGAGGCGCTGGGCATCGAGGTGGTCTCCTGGGGGCCGCTGCTCACCGACGTGCTCAAAAACAACGAGCAGCTGATCACCATTTAGCACATCTGCCCGTTGTTGCATTTTAATGAAGCAATCCGTATAATCGTGCCACATACTTCATGGAGGGCAACATGGCAAAGCAGTACAGGCGCATCGTGGTCAAGGTGGGCACCTCCACATTGACACACCCCAGCGGCCGCACCAATATCCGGGAGATGGAGCACCTGGTGCGGGTGCTCAGCGATATCATGAACCGCGGCATCCAAGTGGCGCTGGTCACCTCGGGCGCCATCGGCGTGGGCGTGGGCAAGTTGGGCCTGCCCGCGCGGCCCAAGGACACGCCGGGCAAGCAGGCCTGCGCCACCGTGGGCCAGTGCGAGCTGATGTATATGTATGACAAGATGTTCAACGAGTACAGCCACAAGGTGGGCCAGCTGCTGATTACCAAGGAGGACGTGGAGGACAGCCAGCGCCGGGGCAACCTGGTCGCCTGCTTTGACCGGCTGTTTGAGATGGGCGTGCTGCCCATCATCAACGAGAACGACGCCGTGGCGGTGGAGGAAATCGTCTACGGCGACAATGACAGCCTGTCGGCCATTGTGGCGCGGCTGATCCACGCCGATCTGCTGATTATATTAAGCGATATCGATGGCCTGTACGACGCCGACCCCCGCACGCACCCCGAGGCCAGGCGCATCCCCCGGGTGACGGAGATCACCGACGAGCTGCGCCGGGCCTGCACGGGGGCGGGCAGCGAGCTGGGCACCGGCGGCATGGAGACCAAGCTGCGCGCCGCCGAAATCGCCGGCCGGGACGGCATCCCCACCATCGTGATGAACGGCACCCCGCCCGAAAACATTTACCAGGCGCTGGAGGGGGCGGACATCGGCACGATCTTTGAAAGGATGGGTTCCAATGCTTAGCCAGATGGGGATCCGGGCCCGGCAGGCGGCGGCGCAGCTGGCGCTGTCCGGGGCCAATGTGCGCAACCGGGCGCTGGGCTTGATTGCCCAAGGGCTGCACGACAGGCAAGACATGGTGCTCCAGGCCAACATGGAGGACATGCTGGCCGCGGCGGACCTCAGCCAGGCCATGCGCGACCGCCTGCTGCTGACCGACAAGCGCCTGGATGACATGGCCGAGGCTGTGCTGGCCATCCGCAGCCAGTCCGACCCGCTGCACCACACACTGTATGAGGATACGCGGCCCAACGGCCTGCACATCCGCCGTATGCCGGCGCCGCTGGGCGTAATCGCCGTCATCTACGAGGCGCGCCCCAACGTGACGCTGGACGCGGCCGCCATGTGCCTTAAAAGCGGCAACGCCGCCATCCTGCGCGGCGGCAAGGAAGCCCTGCGCAGCAACGCGGCCCTCACCATGCTGGTGCAGGACGCCTGCGAGGAGGCCGGCCTGCCGCGCGACTGCGTGCAACTGGTGGAGGACACCAGCCGCGACAGCGCGCTGGCGCTGATGCGCCTGCGGGGGTATGTGGATCTGCTGGTCCCCCGCGGCGGGCATGGGCTGATACAGTCCGCGCTGCAAAACGCCACCGTGCCCGTGCTGGAGACCGGCGAGGGCGTGTGCCACGTGTATGTGGACCGAATGGCCGACCCGCAGATGGCGCTGGATATCGTGGTCAACGCCAAGGCCAGCCGCCCCAGCGTGTGCAACGCGGCGGAGTGCCTGTTGATCCACCGGGATGCGGCCGACGCGCTGCTGCCGGCCATTGGCCGGGCGCTGAGCGACAAGGGCGTTGAGCTGCGCGGCGACGAGGCCGCCTGCTCGCTGCTACCCCAGGCCATCCCCGCCACCCAGGAGGACTGGGGGCAGGAGTTTAACGACCTGATCCTGGCCGTGCGCGTGGTAAACAGCCTGGACGAAGCCCTCCAGCACATCGCCCGCTACGGCACCAAGCACTCGGAGGCCATTGTCACCGCCGACGCGGATGCCGCCCAGCGCTTCCTGCGCGAGGTAGATGCGGCCGCCGTCTACCACAACGCCTCCACCCGCTTTACCGATGGCGGGGAGTTCGGCTTCGGCGCGGAGATCGGCATCGCCACGCAAAAGCTGCACTGCCGGGGCCCGGTGGATATCAAGGCCCTGTGCACCTACAAGTATGTGATTGAGGGAGAGGGGCAGATCCGATGAACTATGCCTTTATCGGCCTGGGCAACATGGCGGGCGCCATCCTGCGCGGCATGAAGCTGTCCGGCGGCTTTGCGGCGGACGGCCTGTACGGCTACGATGCCGACCCGCGGCAGATCGACAGGATGAAGAAGGCCACCGGCCTCATCCCGGCAAGCAGCGTGCGGGAGGCCGCGCAGCAGGCGGATGTGCTGGTGTTGGCCGTCAAGCCCCAGATCATGCCCGATGTGCTCAGGGCGTTGCAAGGCAGCCTGGGCAATCAGTTGATCATCACCATCGCCGCCGGATTGCCGCTGCGCTATTACGAGGAGATGCTGGGCGAAAACACCCCCATCGTGCGGGTGATGCCCAGCCTCAACGCCCGGGCGCTGGCGGCCAGCAGCGCCATCTGCGCCAACGCGCGGGTGACCCCCGCGCAGCTGGACACGGCGAAGAAGCTGTTCTCCGCCGTGGGCGCGGTGCACGAGGTGCCCGAAAAGCTGTTCTCCGCCTTCTCGGCCATCGCGGGCGCGGCGCCCGCCTTCGCCTTTCAGATGGCGGACGCCCTGGCCTCCGCCGGGGTCAAGGCCGGGCTGACCCGGCCCCTGGCCCAACAGGTGGCCTCCGAGATGCTGCTGGGCAGCGGCAAGCTGCTGGTGGAATCGGGCGAGCATCCCCGCCAGCTGATGGATCAGGTGTGCAGCCCGGGCGGCACCACCATCGAAGGCGTGCACGCCCTCGACCGCTGGCAGTTTGACCACGCGCTGCACGAGGCCGTGCAGGCGGTGATTGACAAGGATCAGAAGCTGGGCGGCGGGAAGGCCTGAGAGGCGCCCGCCCCCTGCTGCTGTCCCCCGCATGAAAGGAGCCCCCGATGGAGCTGTTTGACGCCTTCAAAACCCGTGAAAGCTGCCGCGCCTATGCGGATACGCCGGTAGACCGGCAGACGCTGGAGCGCATCCTGTCCGCCGCCTGCCTGGCGCCCTCGGCCGGCAACGGCCAGCCTTGGCGCTTTGTGGCCGTCACCAATAAGGACATACTGACCGCGCTGACCCCCCTCACCCACGCGCCGGGCATCAACCATTGGGTGGGGCAGGCGCCCTGCATCATCGCGGTGTGGGAGCATATCTCCGACCGCATGACCGCCCGCTATGGCGAGCAGTACCTTAACATGCAGTGGCCGGCGATGGACCTGGGCCTGAGCGTGGGCCAGCTGTGCCTGGCGGCCGCCGGGCTGGGGCTGGGCACCTGCATTCTGGGCTGCTTTGACGAAGCAAAGGTAAAGGCCCTGCTGGGCATCCCGGCGGACAGCGTGCTGCGCGTGCTGGTCACCCTGGGCCACCCCAAAGAGGCCGCCCCGCCCCGCGACAAAAAGCGCCTGGCGCTGGACAGCGTGGCGCAGTTCATTGAATAGCGCGGACACCACCCAATGGGCAGACGCCGATACGCTCCAGCCCAGCCAGTTCCTGATCGATCAGGGCCGGCTGGACGCGCTGGAGCGTTGCTTTACCCCGCAGCAAGTATCGCCCATCCCGGTGCGGTATATGGATGGGCGGCTGGTGATGCTGGACGGCCACCACCGCGCCTGCGCGCTGCTGCGCCGGGGTGCGGACAGGCTGCCCATTGTGCATGATGGGGACCACAGCATCAGCCTGCCGCTCTACCGCACCTGCGTGGCCGCCTGCCGGGCGCGGGGCGTGCTCAGCGCCCGCAGCCTGACGGGGTGCATCGTCAGCCCGCAGGTTTTCCGGCGGGATTGGGACAGCTACTGCGACGAACTCCACGCCCATGAGGACTATGCCGCCGACCCCTGCGGCAGCGCCGCGCTGCCCATGTGGAAGCAGCGGCAGCATGTGCTGCCCGCCGGCCTGCGCGTGATGCACGCGCGGGCCTGGGACGCGCTGAGCCTGAAAGAGCGCGGCCGGTTTGCTGATGTGCGGCGGTTCTTCCGCCTGCGGCACGACCTGACCGGTGTGCAGCACGCGGCACTGCCGCCGGGCTGTGCCTTTGGCCCGCGGACGGCCGAGATGCTGCCGACCGCGCGCGCATCGCCGCCTTTTTACGGCTGTGCTACCCCGACACCGATGCCGATGAGGCCGCTGTGCTGGGCTGGACGCAGACACCCGTCTATGCGCCGGCCCTGTGGGTGTGGATCGCTGACGAGGCCGCCCACCCGCTGGCCCTGGGCATCGCCGATGCCGACCGGGACTGGGGCGAGGGCATCCTGGAGTGGGTGCAGGTGCACCCCACCGCCCGCGGCCGGGGCCAAGGCATGGCGCTGGTGAGCGAGCTGCTGCGCCGCATGCAGCAACTGCACCTCAGCTACGCCACCGTCAGCGGCGACGCCGACAACCCGGATAAGCCCGAAAGCCTGTACCGGCGGTGCCGGTTTACGGGCGAAGATGTATGGGTGGTAGTCAAGTAGACAGTATGTGCACTCGCATTGTAAATCATGTTTTCTTAAGCAGTCGACCATGATGATTTCTCTGCCAGAAACTGCACTAAATAACATCCTCAAACAAAACGGCCAGAGCAATACCTAACGCATCTGAAATGCTCTTGCATTTACTGATAGTAACATTGTACTCGCCCCGTTCAATTCTGCCAAAGTATGCTCGGCTTATATTACATCGTGTTGCCATTTCCTCCTGAGATAGGCATCGTCCTTCTCTGTGCTTCCTGATGGAATTACCTACCTGTACCTGTATCGAATTCATATCCATGGCTTACCTTCCCAAAAAACGTCATATATGGCGTTGTTCTTTTTGTGTGAGTATACCATAATACGATTGTAGATGGTAGTGGAAATTGCCTATCTATAATAACAGCCATCTGAGTATGGCAGAAAGTTGGTATCTTTATGGAAACAAGTGTTGTAAGCAAATTCAAAGTCGAGTCCTTTCGCAGATTGCCAAATCCGTATGATGGCAAAGAAACTGGAGACCCCACGCCCATAACCTATGTCGCTGTTTGTGATATAAAAGAACTACCAGATAATTTCCCAATGGAAACTAATCCTCGCGAGCAAAAACTGACAACAAATGTTGCAAAAAGAATAAAGGAATCACTTTTGGATGGCACCAGTGCCGATTTCTATTTGCTTAATCGCGGCATCTTGTTATCCGCAAAAGAATGTACTTATAATAACTACTCAAATGAAATCACAATTGTATTTGATGATATGGATGTACATGGAAATGTAGATGGGGGTCATACCTATAGAATCATTATGGAGAATAGAGATCTGTTAGATTCGAAACAACAATTTGTAAAACTCGAAATAGTTACAGGTGTTGAGTCAATTTTTCAGAGGTTAGCCTCAGCAAGAAATACCTCAGTCCAAGTACAAGATAAGTCGATAGCCGAACTAGAGGGGCGCTTTCAAATTATTAAGGATATTATTAATAACCAACCATATCAAGCTGATATTTTCTTTAAAGAAAACGATGAGGGCAGTATTGATGTCACAGAAATACTTGCGATCATCAATATGTTTAATATTGACCGATATCCTGAAAAAGATGATATTCCTATTATCTCCTATTCCTCTAAGAAGAAGTGTGTCGACTACTATATCGCTGAACATAAAAAGCATGGGGAGAGCAGGCAAAATCCATATGTAAAAATGGCCCCTATCCTTGCTGATATTTTTAAACTCTACGACACGATAGAGACAAATATGGCAACCTTTTATAAACAAAAGGTTAATGGGGGAAGATATGGTGCAGTGAAAGGAGTCTCTCTGCCAAGGCAGGGGCAATCTTTCAAGAGTAAATTTCTGAATAACGATCTGGATTGTATGTCTCCCACAGGATTCTTATATCCGATTTTGGGGGCATTCAGGGCTCTTGTGGATGAAAAAGATGGCTCATATTCCTGGAAGCAGAACCCCTTCGCTATTCTTGAAAAAGTTGGTGGGGATTTGGTTGCTACAACTGTGGAACGAAGCCGCTCACTTGGCAACAACCCACAGTCTACAGGCAAAGACCCCGGCAACTGGAAGACCCTGTATATGACTGTGCTGTTCGAAATGATTACTTGACGTGTTATTGATGGAGACTCGTTAATAGAAGAAGCGTTTGCTCTAAGTCAAAACAACCACTCGCAATTTCCCATATGCACAAGGGGATTGCGAGTGGTTGTTTGTGTCTTGCTATTTAATGTGACTTTATTGGTAAATTATGGTTATTTTTTACTTTATCTTGCTCTTATCCAGCCCATCCAGATACTTCTCCAGCGCCGGGGTGATCTGGGCGATGGTGCCGTCCTCAAAGGGGCTCTTCAGGCCGCTTTGGGGCACCAGCTTTTTGAAGGGCACGCGTCCGGACAGCTTGCACAGCGTGAGGTAGCTCTGCCAGGCGGCGTCATGGTCTTTCAAATCCCAGGCGAAGTACTGCAAGGCGCAGATCTGGCTCAGGGTATAGTCCAGGTAATAGAAGGGGTAGAGGTACATATGCAGCTGACGCTGCCAGCGGCCGCCCTGCTCCAGGTAGGTCATGCCATCGTAATCGGTATCGGGCAGGTACTTCTGCTCGATCTTGCGGTATTGGGCACGGCGCTCGGCGGGGGTGGCCTGCGGGTGCTCGTACACCCACTCCTGCAATTCATCGATGCTGGCGCCGTAGGGCAGGAACTTGAGCGCGTCTACCACATGGGCGTAGTAATATTTCTCGGTGTCCTCCTTGAAGAAGCGCTCCATCCAGGGGTGGGTGAAGAACTCCATGCTCATGGAGTGGATCTCGGCCACCTCGCTGGTGTAGTCCGCGATGTCGCGCAGCTCCACATCGCGCTGCAGCCAGCCCTGGAAGGCGTGGCCGGCCTCGTGGGTCAGCACGTCCACATCGCCCGAAGTGCCGTTGAAGTTGCTGAAGATGAAGGGCACTTTGTAGTCGTCAATGAAGGTCATGTAGCCGCCGTTGGCCTTGCCGGGCTTGGTGGTCAGGTCCATCAGCTGCTGCCCGGTCATCACCTGGAAGAACTGGTCGGTTTCCGGCGACAGCTCCTTGTACATCACCTTGGCCTGCTCCACCATGTAATTTTCCTCGCCCTTGGGCGTGGGGTTGCCCGACAGGAACATCAGCGGGCCGTCGTAATACTTCATATCCGGGATGCCGATGCGCTCGCCCTGCTCCTTGCGGAACTTGCGCACCATGGGCACCACGCTTTCCACAATCTGGTCGCGGTAGCGCCTGGCATCCTGCTGATCCCAGTCGGTGCGGCCCATGCGGGCGTAGGCCACGGGGATGAAGTTCTCGTACCCCATCTTCTGCCCGATGCGGTGGCGCACCTTGACCAATTTGTCGTAGATGTCGTCCAGCTTGTCCTGATGGCCGGCAATCCACTCCCAGCTGACCTGACTGGCGCGCCGGCGCATGTCGCGGTCGGTCGACTCCATAAAGGGCACCATGCCGGACAGGTTGCGCGTCTCGCCCTCAAAGTCGATCTCGGCGGAGGCCATCAGCTTCTGGTACTCGCTTTTCAGCTTGTTCTCCTCCACCAGGTCGTCCACAATCTCGGGCTTGAATACCTTGAGCTGCACCTCGTACTTCTCCAGCAGGTGCTCGCCGTATTTGTCGGCCACATCCTGCTTAAACGGGCTGTTCAGCACGATGCGCGCAGCCTCGGTGCTGATTTCCTGAAAACGGGGCAGCTCGGCGTCAAAGACATCCTTTTCGGCATCGTAGAAGGCATCCTTGGTGTTGATGGTGTAGCGGATGTGGCCCAGCGTGCGCATGGTGCCCAGGTAGCGGCCCCGCTTGTCCAGCTTTTCCATGGCGGCAAACAGAGCTTCCTTGTCCTTTGCCTGCTCCATCTCGCCCAGCAGGCCCTTCATCTCGTCAAACAGGGCGGGAAAGTCCGGGCGCTCGTAGGTCATGTCGCTGAATTTGGTCATGGTGGTCTCACTTTCGTTGTTGATCTGTCCTGCCTATCATACCCGGCAGGCGGGTAAATGAACTGCTTGCTTATGCAGGTGCTTTCACAGCCTCGGCCAGCGCCCGCGTTACCTCCTCCGCGGGCAGCTGTCCCACGGGCACCAGCGCCGGGGGGTTGGCAGGGAAATCCGCGATCTGACGCTCATACCACAGCACATCCAGCCATTGGCCGTTCTTGAAGCCGGTGTTGCGAAAGGTGGCAAACAGGCGGAAGCCCAGCTTCTCATGAAAGCGCATGCTCATCCGGTTGCCGCCGGTCACCGCGCCGTACACCACGCATACGTTTTGCAGCCGCAGCAGCGCCATCAGCGCCCGGTACAGCGCGCCGCCCGCCCCGTGGGCGGTGTGCGCCGGGTGCAGGTAGACCGATAGCTCCGCCCCCCACTGATAGGCCTCCCGCTCGCGGTAGGGGTGGGCGTAGGCGTAGCCGATCAGCTGCCCGGCCTGCTCGGCCACTAACAGGGGGTAGGTCCGGGCGATGGCGCCCATCCTGTGCGCAAAGGCCTCCGGCGTGGGCAGCCCATGCTCAAAGGTGATGGTGGTATCGATGTACAGCGCGTAGATGGCCAGAATGCCGGGCATGTCCTGCGGGCCTGCCGGGCGGATGGTGAGGCGGGCAGGGCTATTCATCCGCCACCCCCACCATGGTCACCTCCATCTGGCGTTGCAGGCGGCTGTAAAACAGGATCATCATGTCCAGGCACTCGTCCCACAGCAGGCGGGCAGTTGAGGTGCCCAGGCCCATCCGCTTATACCCCTGGTAGCGGGCGATGCGCTGGGCGCACAGGTCAATGATCTCCTGCGGCGGCTGGCTATCGAAGGCCTCATTTTTCAGCGCCAGGTACAGGCGGAAGGCATCAAAGCGGTCGATGTTGTCGGCATCGCCCACGCTGAACTCCATCGGCGTGGCCGGGCGGCGATAATCCTCCTCCCGCTCGGTGTGGATCTCGATGCCGTAGCAGATGGACTCCATGCGCTCTTCATCATAGCCGATTGATGTCAGGAACGCCCGCACCATGGCGGCGGATATCGCGCCGTGGTGGTCGTAATCTGCCTCGGTATGGCAGCGCGCATAGCCCACATCGTGCAGCAGGCAGGCGATGACCAGCGCCTCCTCATCCAGCCCCTCGGCCCGGGCGATGCGGCGGCCCACCTGTGCCACGCGCAGCGTATGCTCGTAGCGCGCCTGGTAGGCGCCCTGATGCGCCGGGTCGAGCAGCGTGTCCTGCAGGAATTGGTGGGCGGCGGCGATGAAGGGTGTGGTCATGAGTGCTCCTTTCAGGTGAGCCTAAGCATGCAAATACATACTCCGCAGCAGGGCAATACCCGCCTGCGTGCGGAACAGCCGCGCCTCCGTCTGCCGGATCTGATCCTCCGACAGGCCGTGATCTGCAGCGTTGACCAAGAAATCCGCCTCCATGAGGATCTGGAAATCCGGCCCGTCCACATAGGCCTGCGTGTGGTGGTGGCCCACGATGTAGCACAGGCGGTCCACCTCCGAGGCCGGCAGGCCCAGCGCCGTCAGGAAGGGGCGGGCCATGAGGGCGCCCTCGGGCTCCTGATACTCCGGCTTAGTGCTGCCGTACTTCTGGCGGCACATGGGGCAGGCGATATCGTGCACGATGGCCGCCAGCTCCAGCCGCTGCTGCACATCGGGCGGCAGCCCCTCTAACAGGCCGATGGTGCGGGCGTAGGCATATACCTTCAAAAAGTGCTGGATGTCCCGCTGGCTGCCCGCGCAGTGGGCGATCATGCTTTGGATGGCCCGGGCGACGATCATACGCTACCTCCTGCCCGGCCGGGCCTGCGGTTGACAGCCGCCCGGCACAGGCCTATGCTGTGAACAGCATACCACCCCTGCCCCTCGATGCCAAGGAGGTGCCATATGAAAATCAAAGCAACATTGCTGGCCCTGCTGCTGTTGCTGACGGCGCTGACGGCCCAGGCTGGCGCGCCGCGCTTTGCGGACTTTACGCTGGCCGAAATCAGCAACCAGCCCCTGGCCGACGGGCTGGTGCTGTGGACCTATGCCCTGCGCGCGGGCGAGGGGGAAGATATGGTAGCCCAGCGTCTGCATGTGCTGGAAATCGCGCCGGGGACCAGCCTGCACCTTGTGTCCGTCAGCCGTGACATGCAGGTGAAGACCCTGCAGACCGTGCCCGAGGCCATGGCGCTGGCGGCGCAGCTGTGGCCCTGGTGGACGCCCGTTGCCGCCATCAACGGCGACTTCTTTGACACAGCGGCCGGCGGTGCCCTGGGGCTGACCATCCGAGAGGGGCGGCTGATACAAACGGGCGAATTTCCCCAGGGCTGGTCGCTGGGCTTTACGGCTCAGGGCCAGGCCCGGCTGGGCCAGCCGCAGGTGCAGCTGTACCTATCGGCCCAGCGAGACGGCCAGCCGCTGATGACCGACCTGCCCATCGACGCCCTCAACGCCCTGCGGGCCGATGTAATACCCTCCCGCTCCGCCCCGCGCAACGCCTACCAGGCCCGGCAGGACAACCGGCTGGTGCTGTACACCGCCGACTGGTACCGCGCCACCATGGCGGCGGACGGCGGCTGGGAGACCGCGCTGGCGGTGGAGGGCGCCCTCACCCCGGGCGGCACCCTGCACGGCACGGTGCGCGGCTACCACGATACCGCTCGGGTGACTGTGGCAGGCGACGCGCAGGTGCCCCAGGGCACGGCGCTCAAGGCGGGCACCGCCGTGCTGTCCGCCACGGGCGATGCCATCCAGGTGCTGCGCCGCCTCAATGTGGGCGACCGGGTGAGCATCCGGGCGCAGATCAGCCAAGATTGGACGGACATCGTCAGCTGCCTGGGCGGCGGGCGGCCGGACGGCGGCCCGCTGCTGGTGCAGGACGGCATCATACAGCCCGAGCACCCCGAGGTGGACGACTATGGGTACTTCTACCCCTCGCGCCACCCGCGCACGGCGGCGGGCATCCGGGCGGATGGCCGCCTGTTTTTGCTGATGGCCCGGGGCTACCGCCCGGGCGAGGCAGATGGCCTGAGCGTGGCCGAACTGGCGCAGGTGATGCTGGACCTGGGCGCGCACACCGCCCTCAACCTGGACGGCGGCCCCTCCAGCAGCCTGGCGGTGCGCACGCCGGACGGCTTTCTCCCCCTCAATGGCCGCACCCGCCAGACGCCGGTGGGCAACGCGCTGGTCATCTGCGCGCCCAGGTAAGCAGGCAGGCCGTACCCGGCCATCGGCGTAACCGGCCCCGGTTTTATTCGGCGCAGAAGTCCAGCAGCAGCGCCTTCAGCCTTTCCTGGGCCGGCCAATAGCCCTCCGGATACTTCATATAGCCGCCGGCGCTCAGTACGCCGCCGCCCTGATCCTCGACATACAGGCCAAAGTCGTACCCATCCGCCACATCGTAATCGACCTCATGAAAGCCGTTCCACGCGTAGACATGATATTCATCCAGCAGATCGACCAGCTTGCCCATATCCGACTCGGACAGCTGCTTATGCTTCACGTCCAGGTTCACGCCGTTCCAGCCCTCGGCGGACAGCAGATAGCCGCCATCCGTGGCCTGGATGCTGAATCGATACGAGCCCATGGTGAATGAGCCGAACGAATAGGAGAACGTCCGGATTTTCCCGGTGAGTGCCATCACCTGCTCAAACATATCCCACATCCCCTTGGCCTGATCAATGCTATATATCCCCCGGTCGCCCGCCTCAAGGTTGCCGCGGTTGAACCGGAAGGAGAAGGTTTGCCCGCCTGCCAGCTCAAACCGGATCAGGTCATCGCTGTCGGTATAGAACGCATCTGTCCTTGGGCCCACCCGCACCTCCCCCAGCGCGTCAACCATCGCCCGGACCATGACCGGCTCGCCGGTTTCACTTTTGCGCAGCCCCGCGATGCTGCCGGCGCCGCATGTCAAAATTACTTCCTCGCCTTGGCTGACCGCGCTTTCCAGCTGCGCCCAGGTGTCGGGAAAGAGCAGCTCAACCATCCTTTCCTTTTCGGATTCCGCACCCCCTGCCACAGGCAGCACAAGCAGGCACAACAGCAGGCAGGCCGTTTTGCGCAGCATGGTTTTCAGTTTGCTTTTCATACAAAGTACCTCTTTCAGCAGTTTCTTCCATCATTCATGAGACGGCCGGCAAGGACAATTTGTTCCATGCATCCTTTTGACCATCGGCCCTTTCCCTGTTATGATGGTTAAAATCATCACGGCACGCCCCGCGTGGGGTGCAGGCCGTGATTGAGCAAGGGAGGAAGTACATACTTGTTAACAGACATTGTCACCAAATATAGGGATGCCTTCGCGCCCGGCGCGGCCACCGAGCTGCGCGCCCAGCGCAACCTGAGCCGGCGCGTGGTGCTGCGGGCCGGCAGCATCACCCAGAACCAGCGCACCGACACCAAGGGCATCGGCGCGCGCGTGTATCAGGACGGCGTGTACGGCTTTGCCTCGGCGGCCGACCTGAGCGACGACGCGGTGCGCGCCGTGCTCAAAAGCGCCACCGACAACGCGGCCTTCATGGCGCGCCACGCGGGCCGCGGCACGGGCCCCCTGCCCGCCATCGCATCGGGGCAGCGCCCGGCGGATGCCGACTTTGCCGACCTGCCCCAGACGGCTTATATCGACTGCCTGCAGGCGCTGGACAGCTACATCCAGCAGAAATACCCGGGGCTGGAGAGCCGCACGCTGGTATCCAGCGCCGACAGCATGGAGAAGCTGCTGCTCACCTCCGACGGCTACACCAGCCATATTCTGGCCCCGCGCAGCTACATCTACGTGATGCTCACCGCCAAGGGCAAGGACGGAGCACCCGTGGAGGTATTTGAACCCCTGGGCGGCAGCGGCACCTTTGACCGACACTTTGCCGACCCGGCGGCGCTCTACCCCGCGGTGGACAGGCTGTACGAGATGGTGATGCAAAAGGCCGAGGGCGTGTACGCCGATGCCGGGGTGAAGACCGTGATCATGGCGGGCGAATTGGCCGGCATGCTGGCCCACGAGGCCGTGGGCCACACGGTGGAGGCCGACCTGGTGCTGGGCGGCTCGGTGGCCGGGCCCAACCTGCATAAGCAGGTAGCCAGCCCGCTGGTCAGCATGACGGACTTTGCCCACACCGCCTTTGGCCAGGCAGCGCCCCTGCCCGTGTATGTGGACGATGAGGGCGTGCTGGCCGAGGACGCCGTACTGATTGAAAACGGCATCCTCAAGGGCTATATGCACAACCGGCAGAGCGCCCAGCACTTTGAGGCCAGGCCTCAGGGCAATGCCCGCGCCTGGCTGTTCAGCGATGAGCCGCTGATCCGCATGCGCAACACCGCCGTGCACCCGGGCAAGGATAAGTTGGACGACATGATCGCCTCGGTGGAGGACGGCTACTACCTGCTGCACACCGGCAACGGCCAGGCGGACACCACGGGCGAGTTCATGTTCGGCATCACGATGGGCTACGAAATCAAGCACGGCAAGCTGGGCCGTGCCATCCGCGACACCACCATCTCGGGCGTGGCCTTTGAGATGCTCAAGACCGTGGACATGGTGTCCGACACCGTCAGCTGGGGCAGCAGCGGCTTTTGCGGCAAAAAGCAGCCCATGCCCGTGGGCCTGGGCGGCCCCGAACTCAAGTGCCGCGTGACGATTGGAGGCAGATAACATGAACGCACACGACATCGCGCAATACGCCATGCAAAAGCTGCAGGAGACCGGCGCGCAGCAATACGCCTGCCAGGCGCATACCAGCGCCAAGCGGGAGTTCAACGTGGACGGCGGCAAGTTCAGCCTGCTGCGCACCACCATCGACAACCAGCTGGACCTGACCCTCATCAAGGACCAGAAGCGCGGCAAGATACTGATCAACGCCTTTAATCAGGAGGCGGTGGACGAGGCCGTGCGCGACTGCCTGGCCGCGGCCGAGGGCTCGGCCGCCGACCCGGCGTGGGAGCTGGTGCCCGGCGCGCAGCGCAAGTTTATCCTGGGCGCGCCCGACGGCGACATGGACCAGTTGTTCGCCCGCACGCAGGAGATGCTGGCCGCCATCGGGCAGGAGTACCCCAAGGTGATGGTGGAGCAGATGATCGTTGCCCACCAGCGCAGCGAGGGCATCTACCTGAACAACCTGGGCGCCAGCTACGAGACGGTGGAGGGCCTGTACGAGGCGCAGGTGATGTTTTCCGGCCATGATGGGGACAGGAGCAGCAGCTTCAACTTCGCCGCCGTGGTGACCGACCAGCTGGACAAGCCCTTCCTGGATCAGGGCAGCATGCGCCAGAACCTGGCCGACGCGGAAAAGCAGATTGACACCGTGGCCACCGAGGGCAAGTTTGTGGGCGCGGTGGTCTTTACCCCCGACTGCGCGGGCGACGTGCTGGGCGAGCTGCTGGGCAACTTTGTGGGCGACGGCGTCATACTGGACGGCACCAGCCCCTGGAAGGATAGGCTGGGCGAGCAGGTGGCCGACCAGCGCCTCACCCTGAGCGCCGCGCCCCACCACCCCGCCATCGTGTGCGGCGAGCGCTATGTGGCCGACGGCTACCTGAGCGAGGATTATGACATCATCAAAAACGGCCGGCTCAACCAGTTTATGCTGTCGGGCTACGTGGCCAACAAAACCGGCAAAAAACGCGCCCCCAACAGCAGCTTCAGCCTGGTGATGCAGCCGGGCGATCAGCCGCTTCATGACATCATCGCCGGCATCGACCGGGGCCTGTTGGTCAGCCGCTTCTCAGGCGGCAGCCCGGCCAGCAACGGCGACTTCTCGGGCGTGGCCAAGAACAGCTTCCTCATCGAAAAAGGCAAGATCACCAACGCCGTCAGCGAGACCATGATCTCCGGCAACCTGGCCGAGATGGTCAACCACCTGCGCGGCATCAGCAGCGAATTTGTGCGCAACGGCTACAGCCGCCTGCCCTGGTTCGCGGTGGATGGGATTACCATTTCAGGGAAGTAAGGGTAGTCGAAATGATAATTCGGAATTCGGAATTCGGAATTCGGAATTCGGAAATATTGGCCCCTCCTCAGATAGACGATATCTCTTAACAGCATCCGACACCAAGTCCAAAAAAGCAGCCCATAGGCTCTCTGCTGGTAAGACAGTAAATTCAAATTTCTTGGAACAGGCATGATCTCGGTCATGCCTGTTCCGCTTTTAGCAGCTCATCCACGGGAATGTAGGTGGACTCTCATCCTCATTGTATTGCATGGTGGGATACGGCGCGAGATAATGATATGCCTGATTACGCGGAACTCATCTGCATCCATAGCTTGCAAGACAACTGGAGAAAGGGCTTCGGAACTCAAATGATGAGCAGAGTCATGGGCGACATGAGAGCTGCTGGCTATGATAAGGTTATGCTCTGGGTGTTTACGAACAACATTCGAGCAAGAAAATTCTATGAGTCGTTTGGCTTTTTCACACATGGAAAAGTTAAACCTTGTCTCTAAAATATATCCATTGCCAACATTCTCATCGAGCAATCGCTTATACATTGCCGTAGCACGATTTAGGTTGGTGGACATTTGCAGTATCTCGGCAGACAGAATATCCTTAAACGCAGCCTTCCAACTTTCTGTTTGGATATAAGCTAAATCAAATTCATCACCTTGCTGTACTTTCCGAATTAGACAATCCATACTCCTAACACCTCAATCAATACGCTTATTTGTTTCGATTATATTCGCTCAAGTGCTACTGCGTAGCAAAACGGACGAACGCCGTCAATGGTCAAGATGAACGGCTGCGCCGCCATTGACAGCGCCCGTCCGTTTCGCTTTTTGGCAGACAAGGCGGCGGTTGCCGCCTATTTCCATTTGGAAAATGGCGCTTGCTATCATGAGAAACGGAGAATAGCAAGCACAGCAAGTGTAGCTACACTTGCGAAAACCGGCGTGGTACGACCGGGATTTCCTTGCAGAATAGCAAGCAAATCCGGTGAGTACCCACACCGGAGCTTGCCATTCTGGCAAGCAATGCACGGCGGTACCCACTCGTGCGTTTTGCAAAACTTCAGCCTTGCTGACCTTTTGCAAAATCTTGTTGGGAAACATCCCAAACCCTTTAACGATTTCTAAGAAATTGGCTACGCTCCTGCGGAGCTGAATATCAATCTATCTTCGGAAAGTGAGTCATAGGTTTTTGGGTTCACGGCGTTCAGGCAAATCAGGATTTGCTGCATATCCGTCAATCGCCACTTGGCGAAGGTAAGCGCTCATATTCTCTATCCCAAGCTGCGCCATCCTCGCCTTTATCAAGCCGAGTTCTCTTTCGTCCACAAAAAACTTGACCTGTATCGGTCGCTTACGATTCCTGTTGTCTGGCATAGATGCTATCCCGCTCCTGTTCAGTTATCTCTTGTCCGTAGTGAAAAGCTTTACTGTGTCTGTTGGATCCTTCAATTCGGTCTTGAAGAATTCTGGATACATCTTAATGTCCTCATCGAGCGAAGCCCACACCAAATGTTCTTTGCTGTTATCCTCCATAAAGCTTTCACTGATCGGCGCAAAAGCATCAGGCACTTTCATATAGAAGAAAAGCGAAATCTCATAAATCAGCTTGTTCCGATTGGAAGGCATGTCGCCATAGAAATAGTTTTCATGCACAAAGCCAAGGCGGTCAATTTCCATCTGAACGCCTGTTTCCTCCAGCACCTCACGGACGACAGCCTCTTCTGCTGTTTCACCGAATTTTACCCTGCCGCCAACGGAGTAGAGATAGTCTCTGTCATTGCCAACCATCAAAATCTTTCCATCCTTCATGATGATTGCACCGACACGAATATTCAAAATCCCATCGTCACAGACTACGCACATATCTTTGTTCATGGTTCTTCTACCTCTGCACACAGTTTCAGTGCTGTCATTTTTTCTTTTATTAAGCCAAGTCCTTCTCATCTACAAAGAATTTGACCTGTATCGGTCGCTTGCGATCTGCTTTATTCGGCATAGGTGTCTCCTTCACTCATAACTGACAAAATCCTGCTCAACCAGCGCATAATCAACCGATGATTGAAGCCGACCGAGCTGGTCTTTCCATGAATCGATATTGGTTCGTACCTTGCGGAATCCAAGTGATTCGTAAACGTGCTGCGCTCTTGTGTTCGTCAAGTTCGTATCGAGGATGATTTTGGCATAGCCGTTTCTGAACAGCCAATTGATCAGCATACTCAAAACCTTTCTGCCAACACCACGGTTCTGACAATCGGTTTCGCAGATCTTAATGCCAATTTCTACAACTCCATCTGACACATTGTGGTAATTGCACTCGCCAATCAGACGGTCGCTTTCCTCAACGACCAGAAGACCGTTTCTAAGTCCTTTTACAACTTCTTCCTCGGTCGTTCCCAGGCCGTTGGGAAAGCCTGCGTGTGCCATCACAGCACCATCATTCCACCAAGCGGCAAGCTGCTTCGCATCGGCAACCTCGGCTTGGCGGATTGTTAGATTTTTATGTTGTATTCTCACTTGGTTACTCCTTCCCTTGCCTCCCGGCCGTTAGTGTGTACACACATTATATCACAAGGATAGCTCTGTTTTCAATACGATACCCAGAATTTATCGCCCTAAAATATAACTTTTCCACGAATATAAGCTGATTTTCAGTTTCCCCAGTGTCGAACATACTCTGCATCGAAATACCCACCTATCGACTTTACGGTTTTGAGGGGTATTTTGTACGACCGTAAATATACGCACTCCCCAGCGAACGGTATCCGCTATGCAGCGATTCGCTGTTTCACAAAAGAACCGCACAGAGGCGATAACTATTTCACCCTTTTCGCTATCCTTGCTTTTCAGCGCAAAAAACAGGTGATTCTCAACCCTTAGATGTACAAAAACAGGCAGCACCCAACCGACGTTGAGTGCCGCCTGTTTTGTTGTCCAATCCTGCTTGGCAGATGCCGATTTTGTAGTTTTCTCAGATTACTGTCTTATCGGCACACGGCATACAGGTTGCTTTTTTGTTGATATACTGAAGAATTAAATTGTATGTTAACTCAACTGCTCCAATGCATCAGGACTTGCGCGCTGCCTTATTCCGCATTCCGAATTCCGAATTCCGAATTCCCCCTCCACCCCCTACCGCCTGACGACCTTCAAATCCCGATACAACGTCGCCTGCGACACGCCAATCAGCCCGGCCACCCTGCCCACCGCGCCCTTGACCAGAAAGATGCCGTCGGCCTCCAGCCGGCGGACCAGCGCCAGGCGGTCGTGTACGGCCAGGGGCTGCCCCTGGGCCTCGGCCAGCGCCTTGGCCACCGCGTCCTCAGCCAGGGCATCCAGCGATGCCTGGATGCGCTCGGCCCCCTCATCGTCGGGCGCGCGGTGGGTGATGCGCGCCTCATCCAGCTGGAAGTTGGTCTCCACAAAGGCATTGGGGTGGCACAGCTGCAAAATGCTCTCGCTGATGGACAGGTACTTGCTGTGGTCAAAGTTGATGCACAGCATGCCAACAATGCGCCCGCCATGCTTGATAAACAGCGTGGAGGAGCGCAGCGTGCGCCCATCCTCCGTCTCCCCCCGGTAGTTGAGGCGGTAATCCGCCTGCTCGTACTCCCGGTCCATCAGCATTTTGAGCGCCATGTTGGTCAGCGGCGCGCCCACCTGCCGGCCGCTGATGTGGCTGTTGGCGATGGCGATGAGGGATTGGCTCTTGTCCGTCAGGTCGTGCAGCGCCACCTCGTAGTCCGGCCCCAGCACCTGGCCCAGAAAGGCCGTCAACTTGACATAGTGTTCCAGCAGCTGTCTGTTCATCCTTGCCTCCGCCCGGCACCGCCGCGAAACCGCGATGGGTGCAATTTTTTTATCATCAAGCATGTGTTTACAGGGATAATTCGCGCAATAATTAGAAATTCCTGTCCGAAACGGTTGACAGTTTGTGCATAAGGTGATAACTTATTATCAACCGAGCGGCCCATATCATCCCCAGCGCCCAATCTGATTCGGAAGGAGGGGTGTCTCTGCCGGGCGCATGCCGCTGAACGCCATATCTCTCTTTCGCCGTCCGCCAGTCGTGCAAGCGATGACCGGGGCAACCACCCTTGGAACGCGTGACGCGACGCGCTCCTGATTGATTGGTTTCGGTGCAAGGCACCGAACACCGTGAAGGAGGAACGGACATGCCCAGATTCATCCCCGAGCCCTATCGCATCAAGATGGTGGAGCCCATCAAGATGACCACCCGTGAAGACCGCGAGGCCGCCATCCGTGATGCGGATTATAACATGTTTCGCCTGCGGGGCGAAGACGTCTATGTGGATACCCTGACCGACTCGGGCACCAACGCCATGAGCGACGCCCAGTGGTCGGCCATGATGATGGGCGATGAGGCCTATGCCGGGGGCAGAAGCTACTACAAGCTGATTGACACCGCCAAGGACATCTTCGGCTACGGCTACATACAGCCCGTGCACCAGGGCCGCGCGGCGGAAAAGGTGCTGTTCCCCACCTTCCTGGAGAAGGGCAAGTACGCCATCGCCAACCTGTTCTTCGACACCACCCGCGCCCATGTGGAGCTGGCCGGCGCCCGCTGCCTGGAAGCCTGCAACCCCGAGGCGGCCGACTCCCGGCTGCGCGCCCCCTTCAAGGGCAACATGGACATCGGCCGCATGGAGGAGATCATCCTGGAGAAGGGCGCCGAGAACATCGGCATGGTGGTGATGACCATCACCAACAACTCGGCCGGCGGCCAGCCCGTCAGCCTTGAAAACATGCGCCAGACCGCGGCGCTGTGCCGCAAGTATAAGCTGCACCTCAACATCGACGCCGCGCGCTACGCGGAAAACGCCATGTTCGTCAAGCTGCGCGAAAAGGGCTGCGAGAACATGTCCATCGAGGAGATCACCCGCGCCTTCTTTGACCTGGCCGACACCTTCACCATGAGCGCCAAGAAGGACACCATCGTCAACATGGGCGGCCTGATCGGCGTGAAGGACGAGCACGCCCCCTACATCCTCAAGGTAAAGGCCAATTGCATCAGCTACGAGGGCTTTTACACCTACGGCGGCCTCAACGGGCGCGACCTGGAGGCGCTGGCCGTGGGCCTGCGCGAGGGCATGGACGAGCACTGGCTGCGCTACCGCCTGGGCAGCATGGAGTACTTCGGCACCCGCCTGGACGAGCTGGGCATCCCCTACCAGGCGCCGGCCGGCGGCCACGGCATCTTTCTGGATGCGGCGCGCTTCTACCCGCAGCTGCCCTACACCGAGTTCCCCGGCCAGGTGCTGGCCATCGAGCTGTACAAGGAGTGCGGCCTGCGCACCTGCGACATCGGCAGCTACATGATGGGCAACGACCCGGACACCGGCGAGCAGATCAAATCCATCAACGAGTTTACGCGCC